>JANXXG010000162.1 GCA_025350745.1 Chloroflexota bacterium
CCCGCGGCACCGGCGGCGTAGGCCCTAGGAGCCCGAGACCTCCATATCAACCGCGAGGAGCTTTTCGGCTGCCGCGCGGATCCGGGCGGCCACCGGTACATGGGCCGGGTGGTCACCGTACAACGCGAGCCCGGCCCGGTCGTCGAACGCCTCCACGAGAACATGGGTGTAGCCCTGCGCTCGCGCAGGACTGATGTTCTCGCCCACCTCGAGCGACCGGAGCGACGGCACGGCCGTACGGAGACCGCGCAGCGCGTCCAAGATCGCCGCTCGCTCGGTCATCGCCACGTCGTCTTTGAAGGCGAAGAGAACGATGTGATGCAACACCGGCCGATAATGACACGTCTTGGTAACAGGACCCCTTCCCGGCCATTCGTGGCACCGGTACTGCGCCTCACACCTGCTTGATGGCGAAAGGCGCGCGGGCTCGCATGGTGCTGATCGTCGAGGACGACATTGCGACCGGGCAGTTCATCAAGACGGCGATCAACGATGAGCGCGGCTATGAGGCGGAAGTCGTCTCGAGCGGCGACGCCGCGCTGGCCTCGATCGCGCGCCGGTCACCCGATCTGATGCTGCTCGACATCCAGCTGCCGGGCATGTCCGGGCTCGAGCTCTATGACCGGATCCGGGCCGATGGCCGGTTCGACGGCATACCGATCGTGTTCGAGACCGGCGGCGGCCGGGAGCACGCCCAACAGCTGCGGGACCGGGGGATCGCGACGTACGTGAAGAAGCCGTTCGACCTGATCGAGCTGGTCCGGTTCGTGAAGCGCCTCGCACCGCTGCGGGCGGCCGCACGGCCCGTCCGGGACCCCGTCCAGAGCCCCGTCTAGGACCCGGTCTTTCCCCCGACCTTCGCGAGGCGCTCTTCCATGGATGTCTGCACCCGCTGCTTCGTCTCGGTGCTGTTCTCGATGAGATCGCGGAACCCCGCGGCATCGAGCACGAGGACCTCGCTCGGGGCCGTCGCGCGGATGGTCGCGTTCCGCGGCGTGCCGCTGAGCAAGCCGATCTCGCCAAAGAAGTCGCCGGGCTTGATCGTCGAGACCTCGCGCTCGCCATTCGGGCCGTTCTGGCGGACGCTGGCGGCGCCCTTGGTCATGATCATGAACGAGTCAGCGGGGTCTCCCTCGCGGATGATCGTTTGCCCGGCGAGGTAGCGCTTCACGGTCATCCGCTCGACCTCGCGCTCCAGGACCTCGCTCGTCGCCTCGGGGAAGCTACGGCGCATGTGCTTGAGCTCCTCGATGTAGCGCTCGGCATGGAGCACCGCCGTCGTCGCATCGCCCACCGCGGTGGTGACCTGCTTGGCCAGCTGAGCCCGTGTGTCACCGCAGGCATACACACCGGGGATGTTCGTCCGCATGTACTGGTCCGTCAGGAGGTAGCCGTTCTCGTCATGATCGATGTGCTCGTCGAAGAGGTGGCGTCCGACCGGCTTGAAGCCGATGAAGACGAACACGCCGCCGACGGAGATGCGTTCGATCGATCCGTTGCGTTCGACGTCCATCCAGCGGACCTGGGTGTCGCCGCCGATCTCCTTCACGGTCGCCGGCGTGATCGCGGTCACCTGCTCCATCCCGAGGAGGCGGTCCTGCAGGATCGCCTGGGCCCGGAAGTCCGTGCGTCGGTGGACGAGGCTGAGCTTCCTCGCGAAACGAGTAAGGAAGAGCCCTTCCTGGAACGCCGAGTCGCCGCCGCCGATCACGGCGAGGTCCTCGCCCTTGAAGAAGGCTCCGTCGCAGACGGCGCAGTACGACACTCCGCGTCCGTGGAACTCTTCCTCGCCCGGCACACCAAGCTTGATGGGCTCGCCGCCGACCGTGACGATGACGGCGTGCGCACGGTGCGTCGTGCCGTCCTCCATGGTGATGACCTTCCAATCGCCGTCGCTCGAGATCTTCTTGACCGGTGAATAGGGCTGGATCTTGAGACCGAACTTGGTCGCATGAGCGCCCATCTTCTCCGCGAGCTCGCGACCGGTGATCGATTCGTAGCCCGGGTAATCCTCGATGAGGTCCGTATTCAGGAGCTCTCCGCCGATATCCTTGGCCTCGAAGAGGATCGCCTTCATGTTCGCCCGGGCGGCGTAGAGGCCCGCGGTCAGGCCCGCAGGGCCGCCTCCGATGATGACGAGATCGTGATCAGCCATAGGTAGACGACACTAGAACACCTATGGACAACACATCTATTCGCTACCTCGCACTTGGCGACTCATTCACCATCGGCACAGGCATCCAGCCCGAGCGAGCGTTCCCCGCCGTGCTCGCGCAGAAGTGGCGCGACGCGGGCCATTCCGTGGAGCTCGTCAACCCGGCGAAGAACGGCTATACGACCGACGATCTCATCGCGAAAGAGCTGCCGCTCGCTCAGGCGTTCGGCCCCACGATCGTGACGCTGCTCATCGGCGCGAATGACATCGTCCGCGGAGGAAGCGACGACGCGCGGTACCGAGAGCAGATCCGGCGGATCCACCGTGCGCTGCGGAATGCCTCTATCGACCCGAAGGCGGTCATCGTGCTCCCGCAGCCGGAGTGGTCGCGGTCGCCGGCGGCGTCGCCCTATGGCACCCCCGAGTCGCTGCGCACGCGCATCGAACACTTCAACGCGATCGCCGAAGCCGAGGCCGAGAACGCCGGAAGCCCGTACATCGACCTCTACCCGCTCATGCACCGCCAGGCCGCGGCAGAGATGCTCGCGACGGACGAGCTGCATCCGAACACTGAGGCCCACGCTGAGTGGGCGGCGGCGCTCGCCCTCCGGGTGAAGCTGGGCGCTCCGGCGGCTACGCCCGCGCGGTGATCGGGATGGCCGCGCCGGTGATGCCCGATGCCTCGGCGCTCGTCAGGAAGAGGATCAGCGCGGCCGCCTCGCGCGGCTGGACCCACGTTTTCGGATCGGCCTTCGGCAGGTTCGCACGATTGACGGGGTGGTCGATGGTGCCCGGCAGGATCGCGTTGACGGTGAT
>JANXXG010000178.1 GCA_025350745.1 Chloroflexota bacterium
TCCAAGGCCTGCCGCGCGGCGACGTCATTGCCGTCCTCGACCGCCGCCTCGCGCACGATCCGGCGGATGGTCCGGACCGAGACCCCCAGTTGCGTCGCCATCTCGCGCGCGGTCACCTGCGCGCGTACCAGCTCCTGGACCGCATGTCGATCGAGCATTCTGAGCATCCTCCTCGCGCCTCCGGTGAACGGGATCGGGGATCCCACGGACGCGGGTTAATGAAACAGGGAGGCCCTCAGAGGGTGACAGAATTTAGAGAAACAGGGGGCGGGTTCAACCGGTCGGTGCAACGGTGGACGCGAGCTTCTCTGCTGGTGTCAGGTATTCTAGTGTCTTCCGGGGGCGCATGTTCAGTTGACGGGCGATTGCGTTGAGTTGCCTTTGCGTGTGCGACGAGAGGTCAGTCCCTTTCGGGAAGTACTGCCGGAGGAGGCCGTTCGTGTTTTCATTCGTGCCCCGTTGCCACGGACTCTGCGGATCGCAGAAGTAGACGGCGATGTCGGTGGCGATGGTGAAGCGCTTATGGTGCGCCATCTCGAGCCCTCGGTCCCAGGTCAGCGATTCCATCAGCCCTTTCGGCAAACGCTTGACGTGGCGCGTGAGCGCGCCCACCACGGTCTCCGTGTCTTTCCCGGACACCTTGATGAGCTGAACGAAACGCGATTGGCGCTCGACCAGCGTCGCGATATGCGAGTTCTTCGCCCCGGCCAAGAGATCCCCCTCCCAGTGGCCCGGCACCGTGCGATCCTCGATGCCCGCGGGCCGTTCCGCGATCGACACCGCATCGATGATCTGCCCGCGGGACTGGCCCACGGTCGAATAACGGCGACTGCGCCGCAGGGGATGATGGCGCCGCAGGTGCGCGACGAGCTCCTTCTTCAGCGCTCCCCGCGCCTGCACGTACAGCGTGCGATAGATCGTCTCGTGCGAGAGATGCATATGGGCATCCTCAGGATACGCGCGCTTGAGCCACCCCGCGATTTGCTCAGGCGACCAGTTGCGCTCCAGCCTCGCCGTCACGAGCGCGCGCAGCGTCGGCGCCTGGGCAAGGCGACACGGCTTGGGTCGTTCGGCGCGGCGCCAGGCACGGCGCTCCGCCTCGACCGCGCGATAGTGCATCCGCCCGCCGTTGCGAGTCACTTCGCGACTGATCGTCGATGGCGGCCGGGCGAGCCGCCGCGCGATCTCACAGATGGTTTCATCGGCGGCCAAGCCTCGGCTGATCTGTTCCCGCTCTGCCTCCGTCAACGCGCGGGCGGCGCGCCGCCGGGGCGGACGAGCGATCCCGCCTTGCACCGCCAAGAACGTGAAGATCGATCCGGGGTGCTTCCCCAGAGCGCGGCCGATGTCGCTCATCGACTCGCCGGCTTTCCACCGCGCCCACAGGTCGTCTCTTGCCTTCATCGACAGGCCGTGCCGACGCTCGACTTGCTGTGATTGTTCCTGCACTCCCACACCTCCGGTGAGCACGAAAGATCAACTGGTGTTGCACTCACCGGTTGAACCCGCCGGTGACATCTTTTAGAGAACGCACAGATGGCGACGCGGCGACCGCCATCGAGCGTCAGCGTGAACCGTTCCGGAAACAGCAGCGGCGTATCGAACAAACTCACGGCAGCGTCCCGCTCACTCGACGCGGAAATGTATTTGCGGACGCGCTGGAAATAATCCTCGGTCGGCGTTCCGTCGATGGCCTCGACGACGTCGCCGCGCTTCACCGTCGCAATCGCGCTCCGTACGGTGACCCAACGCCGGTCCCACCGATAGACCGTCAACCCGATGGGTTGGCCAAGACTTCGGTCCACCTGTGCATCGAAGAACCAGCTATGACTGTCGTGGAGCGTCGCGATCAGCGCCATCGACGCCATGTCGAACGTTCTGCGGTCATTCGCCGCGGACAGGAGTGTCGAAAGGTAGCTCGCGTAGTCCCGGTCAAATTGCTGATCGGGCAAACCGGGGAAGAACGTCTTGACATGATGAAAGATCTTTGACGCCGCGACCACCCGGTCGCGTTGCGAGATCGTGTCCGGTGCCTGGGCCGACGCAACCGACGCGCGCAGTCCACAGAGCAGCGGCACGAACAGCGCGATGGCGGTGATTCGTACCGCCCCCACGGGTGCACGCCATGCCCATTCTCGAGAGACAGACTGCAGACTCCTCACCATGTCAACGACTCCCGCGACTGAGGAACGGGCCAGTTACCGAACGATATAGCCCACGATCACCAAGGGACACTTGCATGAACGGCGGCGGCAAGCAACCACCGGTGGGGGGATGACGAGCGCGGCGTGGGCATCACGGGGTGAACAATGCACGAAAATCCGCACGCCCGGCCAGCGGCGCGAACGTCGGGTCCGACTGAAGACTCGGAGGGCGTGCCCAGGACGGAATCGTTCGCAGCCACGCGATTGCGCCGTCCGCGTCGCCGTCTTGGAGACAGGCGCGCGCCGCGGGCAGGCCGAGGTCGCGCGCGCCCAATCCCTTCCCTCTGAGCGGTGCAAAGGCAGAGCACGCGAGAGCGAATTGGCGGTCAGCCAGCAGGGCCTCGCCGTAGGAGAGGCCGAGGCGGGCGTCGTCC
>JANXXG010000218.1 GCA_025350745.1 Chloroflexota bacterium
TCGCCGGCGCGATGATCACGCTCCTGCTCTTCGTGAACGACCGGCTGTCGCTCCGCCTCCGAGCGATCTTGGACATCCTCGGCGGCGGGGTCGCGGTGCGGTCGAAGAGCGAGATCGTCGTCGCGGCGATCATCATCGCCCTCGGCGTGACGCTGGCGGTCCTGCTCGCGAGGCGGATCGACGCGTTCGTATTCGGCGAGGAGACGGCTGCGACGCTCGGAGTGGATCCTGAGCGCACGACCATCGCGGTGATCGTCGCGGCCGCGCTCCTGAGCGGTGCCGCCGTCGCGCTCGCGGGCCTGGTCGGGTTCGTCGGGCTGGTCGTTCCGCATGCGCTGCGGCCGATCGTCGGGGCCGGTCACCGGACGCTTGTGATCGCGAGCTTCCTCGCCGGCGCGAGCGCACTCGTCCTTGCGGACACCGGCGCCCGATCGATCATCGCGCCCGCGGAGCTGCCGGTGGGTGTGCTGACCGGACTCGTCGGCGCGCCGTTCTTCCTCTTCCTCCTCGTGCGCGCGCGTCGGCGCGAGGTGGCATGACCGCGCTCGTTGCGCTCGCGGTCGAGGCGGGCTATGGCGCGCGGCACGTTCTGCGTGGCGTGGACCTCACGCTCGAGCCGGGCGGACTGATCGCGCTCGTCGGACCGAACGGTGCGGGGAAGTCGACGCTGCTCCGGGCTCTCGCGGGCCTGATCCGGCCGACGTCCGGCAGCGTGTCGCTCGACGGCGCGGACGTCCTCGGAATGTCACGCGCCGCGCTTGCGTCCCGCATCGCGGTCGTGCCCCAGTCCTTCGACACGCTGTTCCCGTTCACCGTTCGCGAGATCGTCGGGCTCGGCCGAAGCGCCCGGCTCGGGCTCTTCGCCCGGCCGACCGTCGCCGATCGGGAAGCGGTCGAGCGAGCGATCAGGGACCAGGAGCTCGCGGACCTCGCCGACCGCAGGGTGGACGCCCTCTCCGGTGGCGAGCGGCAACGGGTGGTCCTCGCAATGGCCCTCGCGCAGGAAGCAAGCGTGCTCCTGCTCGATGAGCCGACGGCGCACCTCGATCCGTCCCATCAACGTGGCGTGCTGCTTCGAGTGGGCGAGCTCGCGCGCACCCATAATGTGGTCACCTTCGCCGTGCTCCACGATCTCAACCTCGCGGCGCTCGCGGACCGGGTCGTCGTCCTCGATGACGGGTCGGTCGTGGCTGACGGTCCTCCCGCGATGGCCCTTGCCGGTGACGTCGTCAGGCGCGTCTTTGGCGATGGCCTGGTCGTCAGTCAGCTCGGCGGACGAACGGTCGTGCTTCCGAACACGAGCTAGAAATGTGTTGACCCCTGACGACTGGCGCTCCTAGCATCACATCAGCGGTCATCTTGGCGTTACGAGAACGACACAGAGACGTGATGAAGGGGTACCGACCGGCGTGTTCCGCAGGCTCGTCGTTGCGACCATCCTTCTCGCCCTCATGGGAGGGGTCGCGCCCGCGCGCCCCGCACAGGCCGCTGACATTGCGGATGCGTCGAGCGGAGCGGTCGGCCCGACCACCCCGCCACAGGGCGCGGTCCCGTGCACGGAGACGGTCGACCCCGGGATCCCACCGGTCGCAGCAACGACCGGCGTCACCGGCGCCCACGCTGCGCTGTACGCGCGCAGCGGTTTCCCAACGCTCTGCCCCGGCGGCAGCACGACGGTCACCATTGCGTTCCTGAACACCGGATCCCTCGGCTGGTACGGCAATGCTGCGCTCGGCACCTGGGGTCCTGAGCCCGGTCAGGATCGCCCGAGCGCGCTCGGCGGTGACGGGTCCGGTGGGTCACCCGCGACGAGCTGGTCGCGCGCCAATCGGCCGGGCATCCAGTCGATGCCGTACATCGGACCCGGTCAGGTCATGTGGTTCCAGTTCGCGGTACAGGCGCCCGCGACGCCGGGCGTGTACCAGCTCGGCCTGCGCCCGCTCCTTGAAGGTCAGCAGTGGCTCGAGGATCCGAACCTCACGTTCACCGTCGCGGTGAAGCAGGACGATCAGCACGTGCCCGCGTTGCCCGGCGCCATCGTTCCGCCTGCGCCGAGGACGTATCTCCCGGCAATGCTCGTTGACGGCTCTCGTGTGATCCGGGTGCCCTCGCTGATGTACCACTACGTCAGCTGGCTGCCGACCACCGATGCGAACATGGCGCTCCGCAAGGATCTCACCGTGAGCCCGACGGACTTCGAAGCGATGCTCATCTATCTCAAAGACAACGGCTACCACACGATCACGACCAAGGATCTGTGGTGGTCGCTCGATCAGACAGCCGCGCTGCCCGCGAAGCCGGTGATGCTCACGTTCGACGACGGATACGCCGACGCCTATAGCGTCGTCCTGCCGCTGCTCAAGGCATACGGGATGACCGGCACGTTCTTCGTGACCGTGAATCTCGTCGACCGGCCCGGCTACATCAGCCGCGACCAGGTGCGTGCACTTGCCGACGCGGGCATGGACGTCGAGTCACACGCGATGGATCACGTCAGCATGATGAAGCCGCTCAATGACCAGATCTACCAGATGTGCCGCGCGCGAGACTTCCTCTCGCTGTGGACCGGCACGGACGTGCGGCACTTCGCATATCCGTCCGGCGACTACAACGCTCTCTCCGGCACCGCGCTCGAGCGCTGCGGCTATCTCTCGGGATACAAGAAGTCCGGCGGCGCCGTACAGACCTCGAACGCCATGTACCTGCTGCAGCGCGCCCGCGTGCATGGCCAGTCCGGCGTGTCCGCGATGCTCATCGCGCTCGGGCAGTAGCCTTCCGGGGCGTGAGCCTCGATCTTCGCATCCTCGGCGGATCGGTCATCGACGGGACCGGCATGCCCGCTCGGCGCGCCGATGTCGGAGTGCGCGACGGTCGCATCGACGCGATCGGTGACCTTCGCGCGGCGACCGCCCGCGAGACCATCGACGCCACCGATCACGTCGTGGCGCCGGGCTTCATCGACAGCCACACCCACGGCGACGTGGCCTGGTCGCTCCCGGACGAACACCTCGATGTGAAGACGGCCGAGCTGCGGCAGGGGGTCACCACCGAGGTCACCGGCAACTGCGGTTTCAGTCCGTTTCCCGCGGACGGCCCGCACGCCGATCAGGTGACCGCGCTCATGGGAGCGCTCCTCGGCTCGGCGGCGACCGCCTGGCCGGACCTGGCCGCCTACCGCGGATCGGCGACCGGCATGTACGCGAACATCGCGCCGCTCGTCGGCCACGGCAGCATCCGCGCCGCGATCCTCGGATTCGGCGATCGGGCACCCGATGCCGCGGAGCTTCGCGCGATGATCGGCCTCGCCGAGCGCGCGCTCGCGCAGGGTGCCGTTGGCATCTCGAGCGGTCTGGTGTATGCGCCCGGTCTGTACTCGCGGACCGATGAGCTCATCGCGGTCGCCCGCGCGCTCCGGGGCACCGGCAGGCCGTACGTGACGCACATGCGCGGCGAGACGGACATGGTCGCCGACTCGGTGCGTGAGGCGATCCAGATCGGGCGCGACGCCGGCGTGCCGGTGCACATCTCCCATCACAAGACCTCCGGGAAAGAGAACTGGGGCCGCACCGCCGAGACGCTCGCCATCATTGACGCCGCGCGTGCGGAGGGTCTCGATGTCACGATCGACGTCTACCCGTACACGGCGGGCAGCACGCTCCTTCACTCGATCCTTCCGCCGTGGGCGCTCGCCGATGGCATCGAGGCGATGGTCGCTCGGCTGGGCGATCGCGCGGCACGCGACCGGATCAGCCGCGACTTCCGAGACGGCCTCCCCGGCTGGCAGAACCAGCAACGCGCCGCGGGCTGGGAGGGCATCGTGATCGCGAGCTGCGCCGGCCGTCCGCAGCTCGAAGGCCGGCGCGCGACCGAGCTCGGCCCGGATCCGGCCGAAGCCGTCTTCGACCTCATCGAGACGGAGCGCGGGCGGGTCACGATGATCGCGCACACGATGCGCGAGGACGACGTCGAGCGCGTCATCGCGCATTCCGCGTCGATGATCGGATCCGACGCGATCCCGCTTCCGGGTAAGCCGCACCCACGGCTAGCCGGAACGTTCGTCCGGATCCTCGGGCACTACGTCCGCGAACGGGGCATCGTCGATCTGCCGACTGCGATGCGCAAGATGACCGCGCTCCCCGCGGCACGGTTCGGGCTCATGGATCGCGGCCTGCTCGAACGGGGCAAGATCGCCGACCTGGTGGTCTTCGATCCCGCGACCGTGCTCGACCGGGCGACATATGACCAGCCGCTGCTGGCGCCCGTTGGGGTTCGGCTGGTCGTCCTCAACGGACAGGTCGTTGTTCGTGCCGGAAACGTCGCGGAGCCGAACGGAGCGATGCTCTAGAGGCGGCGGCTCGCCCCGCGCGTCTCTTCGTCCGGATCGGGTTCGGCGGGCAGCTCGACCGGCGCGGTCCAGCCCCAATCCCACTTCGCGAGCACGTCGAGGAGCTCGTGACTCGTCAGGTCGAGCGCGATCGGCGTGACGCTGATCTTCCCGTCGCGCATCGCCGCGACATCGGTGCCCGGCTCCGCGTCATCGCCCACGGCGGGGCCGCCGACCCAGTAGTACGGGTTGCCGTACGGGTCGAGCCGCTCGACCAGCTGATCGCGGTAATTGCGTTTGCCAAGGCGGGTGACTTCCACGCCGGCGATGCGCTCGCGCGGCAGGTGCGGGATGTTCACGTTGAGCAGTGCGTCGTGCACGAAGCCCTTCTCGAGGATGTTCTTCGCCAGCAGCGCCGTGAACTCGCTGGCGACCGAGAAGTCGGTATTGGCCCCGAACGCGCCGATCGAGACGGCGATGGACGGGATATTCGAGAGCAATCCTTCCATCGCGGCGGCGACCGTGCCCGAGTAGGTGATGTCATCCCCGAGGTTCGCGCCGCGATTGATCCCGCTCACGATGAGGTCGGGCTTTTGCTTCAGGAAGCCGAGCACCGCGAGTCGGACGCAGTCGGTCGGCGAACCATCGGTCATGTACGCCGGTTGTCCGGTCCGCAGCACGGTCGGACGGCAACGAAGTGGCCGGAACAACGTGATGCTGTGGCTGGCACCGCTCCAGTTCCGCTCCGGTGCGATGACGTCGACCTCACCAAATGCCGATAGTGCGTCGTGCAATACGCCGAGCGCGTCGCTCTCGATGCCGTCGTCGTTCGTGATGAGGATGTGCTTGGTCACTTCGCCGCCTCTGTCGCCCCGTCCTCCATCAACGCGGCAGCCTCGTGACGCTTGCGGCGGCCCGACCCGACCTCGATCGAGTAGTGGATGAACGTGTTGATGACACTCGCGACCGGAACGCCTAGGAGCACGCCCCAGAAGCCGGCGATCTTCGAACCGAGCAGCAGGGCCAAGAAGACGAAGATCGGGTGGATCCCAACGCTCTTGGACATGATCCGCGGGCTGACCACGTTGAGCATCACCTGCTGCAGGAGGATCGAAAGGATCGCGACGGGCAGGAACGCGCCAGGAGCGCCGAGGAACGTGATCATCAGCACCGGCACGAGCGCCAGGATCGGGCCGAAGAACGGGATCATCACGAAGAGACCGCTGAACACCGCGAGGACGCCGGAGAACGGCACGCCGGACGCGGCGATGATGAGCAGTGTCGCAAGGCCGTAGATGACGCCGAGGATCAACGAGCCGCGGATGAATCCGCCGAACGCGCGGTCGCTGCTCATCCGCAGCAGCTCGAACTCGCTGCGCAGGTTGCCGGAGAGCATGCCGGTGAACCGCGCCCACAGCACATCGCCGTCCATGAGCATGAGGAACGCGATGATCAGAACGAGCAACAGATCGAACACGATCGTCGCGGTCGCAGAGACGAAGCCGAGAGCGTCCGTGGCGAATGTGCCGGCGAGGCCGGCGAGGCGCCCGGGGATGGCCTCGTACAACGGCACGACGTTCACCGGTATCCCGAGGCGGTCCAGGTTGATCTGGAAGTCCTTCGCGGCCACGTCGGCGCCCGCAGCGAGCTCGGGACCGCGCGCGGCGAGTGCGGCGAGCTGCTCGGCAAGGCGCGGCAGCACGAATGCGCCCGCGGCGGTGATCAGGATGAAGATCGCCGCGTAGACGACGAGCACCGCCCCGGACCGGTTGAGCCGGGTCCGCCGATCGAGCCGGTCGACGAGCGGCGAGAGGATGTACGAGAACGCCCACGCCGCGCCGAAGATGATCAGGACATCGGCGAGCCGGCCGAATGCCTCCCACAGGATCGCGATGACCTGCAGCGCCAGGAAGACGATGGCCAGCACGAGCAGGACACGAAGCAGCTGCCGTTCTCTCTCGCTGATCTTCACGCGTGAATCCTACGCGGGCCGGCCCGCGCCAGGCCGTACGATGCGGCGATGCCTCCGCAGATCCCGCTCATCGAGCACTATCGCGACCACTTGCCGGTGACGGCAGCCACGCCGCGGCTGACGCTCGGTGAGGGCGGCACGCCGCTCGTCCGCGCAGCGGCGCTCGAACGCGAGACCGGCATCCCGGAGATCTGGCTGAAGATCGAGGGTGCGAACCCCACCGGCTCGTTCAAGGACCGCGGCATGGTGCTCGCCATCGCGAAAGCGATGGAGGATGGGGCGAAGGCGGTGCTCTGCGCCTCCACCGGGAACACGTCGGCGTCCGCTGCGGCCTATGCCGCGCGCGCCGGACTGCCCTGCATCGTCGTGCTGCCGGCCGGTCATGTCGCGCTCGGCAAGCTGTCCCAGGCGATCGCCTTCGGCGCCCGCGTCGTCGCGATCAAAGGCAGCTTCGACGACGCCCTCGCGCTCTCTCGCGAGCTCGCCGCGGGTGGCGAGGGAACGCTCGTCAACAGCGTGAACCCGCATCGGATCGATGGTCAGAAGACGGCGGCGTTCGAGGTCTGCGAGGTCCTCGGCGATGCGCCCGAGTGGCTCTGCATCCCCGTCGGGAATGCTGGGAACATCACCGCGTACTGGAAGGGCTTCAACGAGGCGCGTGAGTCGAAGATGGCGAAGCGCCGGCCGGCCATGTATGGATTCCAGGCGGCCGGCGCCGCACCGATCGTGAACGGGGAGATCGTGAAAGACCCGCAGACGATCGCGACCGCGATCCGCATCGGGAACCCCGCGTCGTGGAACGGCGCGGTCCGGGCCCGCGACGAATCGGGCGGCTCGATCACCGCCGTGACGGATGAAGAGATCCTGGACGCGTACAAGTTCCTCGCGCAGCAGGAGGGCGTGTTCTGCGAGCCGGCGAGCGCCGCGGCCGTTGCGGGCCTGCGGAAGCTGGCCCAGACCGGCACGAAGCCGACGCAGGTCGTCTGCGTGCTCACCGGCAACGGGATGAAGGATCCCGACCGCGCGATCACGCTCGGACCCACGATCGTCGAGACGGCGCCGACCATTGAAGCGGTCCGCGCCGCGATCCGCGGCTAAAGAGCGATGAGCGACCTTCGGGTCCGCGTGCCCGCGACGAGCGCGAACCTCGGTCCCGGCTTCGATGCCTTCGCCGTCGCGCTCCCACTGCTCGCGGAGTTCGACGTCAAGCCGGCGCGCGCCTGGTCCGTGACGGTCGAGGGCAATGGCGGCGACGTGCCGATTGGCGAGGACAATCTCTTCATCGTCGGCGCGATGGCCGCGGCAAAGACGCTCGGTCAGACCATCGGTCCGCTGCACGTCACGCAGCGTTCTGCGATCCCCCTGGGCCGCGGCCTCGGGTCGAGCGCGGCCGCGATCGTCGGCGGGATCGTCGCGGCGAACGCGCTCGCAGGTGAGCCGCTCGGGCGGCGGGCATTGCTGCGGATCGCTGCGGACGTTGAGGGACATGCCGACAATGTCGCGGCGGCGCTGTACGGCGCGTTCACGATCACGCTCCCCTCGGCAGACGGCCCGATCGCCGCGCGCTTCGCCTTCCCGAGCGCGTGGCGGGCTTGCCTGTTCGTGCCCACTTCGCAGCTCACCACCAAGGAAGCCCGGGCCGCGCTGCCCAAGGACGTGCCGCGCGCCGACGCGGTCTTCAACCTCGCGCACGCGTCCGCATTCGTTGCGGCGGTCCTGCGGGCCGATGGCGCGATGCTGTCCCTCGCGATGCACGACCGCCTCCACCAGGCGGCGCGCCTTCGCCTCGTACCCGCGCTCGACGAGATCGTCTCGGCCGCCCGTGGTGGCGGAGCGTTCGGTGCCGCGCTCTCGGGTGCCGGGCCGGCCGTGATCGCCTTCGCGCCGGCGCGGCTTGCCTCGCGCGTCACTGCGACGATGGAGGAGGCCGCGACGGTGGCCGGCACGCCGGGTCGCGGCCGGGTGGTCCGGATCCGCGCCGCCGGTGCACAGGTGGTGCGGAACCAGTGACGCGCCGCCGTCGTCTGCGTTGATGTGAGGATGACGCTCCGGCTCGCGGCCATGGCGCTCGTCTTGGTGCTCGCCGGGTGCACGCAGGCGCCGACGACCCTCGTCTCGCCGACACCGCCGCCGGCGAC
>JANXXG010000243.1 GCA_025350745.1 Chloroflexota bacterium
AGCCCTCGCCCCCCAGCGGGCTTTGGCCTGTCGGGCCAGTTCCGACGGTTCCTTCACTCGGGACGTCTCGTCTTCTACTAGAGCTCCTTCGCGTACTCGACCGTCTTCTCGCGCCGGTAGCTCAGGGCTTCCCAGAACCGCATCGCGTAGGTGTTGTCGTCCCAGACGATGAGGTTGAGCTTTGGGCATCCCAAGTCACGCAGCCGTGTCTCGATCTCCGCCACGAGGTCGCGGCCGATCCCTCGGCGCCGCTCATCTTTGTGGACCGCCACGTGATAGAGCCAGCCGCGGCGGCCGTCCCAGCCGGCGAGGGCCGAACCCACCAGGTGGCCGTGCTCCTCCGCGACGATGAGGAGGTCGGGGTTCCGCGCGGCGAACCGGGCGAGGGAGTCGTCGTCATCGCCGGGCCGGATCTGGATGCCGCAGGTCAGCCAGAACGTGCGGAGGCGGTCACCGTCGCCGGCGCGGTACGTGCGGATGTCCACTTCTCCATACTCCCACCATGCGCTTCGGGCGTTTCGAGATCGACATCTTCAGCGACGGCACGTTCAAGCTGGACGGGGGTGCCATGTTCGGGGTCGTCCCGAAGGTGCTCTGGAGCAAGCTCAAGGAGTCCGACGAGCTCAACCGCGTGACGATGGACATGAACTGCGTCCTCATCCGCGATGCCGATCACGTCGTCCTCATCGAGACCGGCGCCGGTTCCAAGCTCACGGAGAAGCAGCGAGGCATCTATGGGATCGACCGGCCGCCCGCGCTGCTCGACGAGCTCGCGAAGCGCGGCGTGAAGCCGGAGGACGTGACCCTCGTCGTGAACACGCACCTGCACTTCGACCACTCCGGCGGGAACACTCGGCGCGATGGGGATGGTCTGGTGGCGACGTTCCCGCGCGCGAGCTACGTCTTCCAACGCCTCGAGTGGGTCGACGCGCTCAACTCGAACGAGCGCACCCGGGGCTCCTACTTTCCGGACGACTTCGCGCCGCTCGAGGCGGCCGGCAAGCTCGAGCTCATCGACGAGGCCGTCGAGATCCTCCCGGGGATCCGGCTGGACCGGGTGCAGGGCCACACCCGGGGCACCCAGACCGTCCGGGTCATCGAGGGGAAGCGCACCGCGTTCTTCTCCTCGGACTTCCTGCCCGACCGCCACCACCTGCCGCTCCCCTGGATCCCGGCGCAGGACCTCTACCCGCTGGACACCCTGGAGGCAAAGCGCACGATCCTCGCGCGCGCCGTCGATGAGCACTGGCTCGTCGGCTTCACCCACGATCTCCCGCGGTTCGGCACCCTGAGCAGCGTGGACGGCAAGCTCCGGTACACCGAGGTCCCTTCGTGAGGTGTGACTGACCATCCCGGACCGCGCCTCCACGCTCATCGTGGGCGGGGGCATCGTCGGGATCGCCACGGCGTTCTTCCTCGCTGAGCGCGGCGAGCACGATGTCGTCGTGCTCGAGCAGGGGACCCTCGGCTCCGGCACCACGAAGGGCGGCCTTGGCGGGATCCGTCACCAGTTCGTCGATGAGCTCGATATCCGGCTGTCGCAGCTTGCGACCGAGTTCTGGCGCGACTTCGATGCGTTCACGAGCAGCGTCCACCGCTTCGAGCAGAACGGCTACCTGTTCGTGACCGACAGCGCCGAAGGCGTCGCGGCGCTGCGCGCGTCGATGACCCTCTACGCCAAGCTCGGGATCGAGGCCGAAATGGTCGGGCCCCAGCAGATCGCGCGCATCGTTCCGGGCATCCGTATCGACGACCTGAAGGGTGGTCGTATCGGCCGGCGCGATGGCTACGGCGCTCCGCTCGACGCGCTCGCCGGCTTCGCCGCCGCAGCCGTGGTCGAGGGCGTGCGGATCATCGAGCACACGTGCGTCGACGCCCTGCTCGTGGAGGGGGGCGCTGTCGTGGGCGCGCGCACGGCGGACGGCGAGATCCGGGCCGACCGCGTCCTGCTGGCGACCGGCGCGTGGACGGCGCCGCTCGCGGCGACCGCGGGGGTGCAGGTCCCCATCTGGCCGTACCGGCGGTCGATCATGGAGGCCGGCGGTCCCTTCCCCGAGCTCGTCGATATCCCGCTCGTCATCGAATGGGAGTCGGGCTTCCACTTTCGCCCGTACTCGCACAACGGCGGGGCGGCCCAACGCTTCGCGATGCCGAACATCACCGCCACCGGGGCCACGGAGCGGGGCCCTGCGGCTCCGCCCGAGGTCTTCGGATCGCCGACCGGTGACCTCTCCGTGCCTCCGCAGCTCGAGCCGTGGGTGAAGGCGCGGGGCGCGCGCCGGATGGCGGCATTCCAGGAGCTGAAGATCACCGACAGCTGGTCGTGCAACTACGAGATGACGCCCGACGATCACCCGATCGTCGGTGCCGTCCCCGGCACGCCGGGGCTCTACATCGCGGCGGGCTTCTCCGGGCACGGGTTCATGCACGCGCCAGCCACGGCCCAGCTCATCGTCGAAGAGATGCTCGACGGGAAGACCACCGCGCTCGATATCAGTGACCTCTCCATCGAGCGCTTCCGCACCGGCCGGAAGCCCTTTACGGCAGCCGTCCTCTGATGCAGATCCGTTCTCTCGCGCTCATACAAGGTGCGCGCGACGCGATCGGCACCGCCGTGATCATCGACGTGTTCCGTGCATTCACGACCGCGGCATTCTGCGTCGGCGTGGGTGCGCGTGAGATCGTGCTCGTCGGAACGCCGGCTGAGGCCTTTGCGATCCGCGAACTCGACCCCTCCGTGTTCCTCAGCGGTGAAGTTGGTGGGCAGCCGATCGACGGGTTCGACGCCGGCAACTCGCCGTCGCAGATCGCGGGGCTGGATCTGACTGGCAGGCGAGTGGTCCAGCGGAGCAGTTCCGGAACGCAGGGGGTGGTCGCGGCTACGAACTGCGACGAGATCGTTCTTGGAAGCTTCGTCATCGCATCGGCGACCTGCCGCTACGTGCGATCACGCGGGCGGCAGGCGAGTCTCGTCGCGATGGGTGACGGCGCGGCGATCCCAAACGCCGAGGACGAAGCGTGCGTGCGTTTCATGGAAGCGCAACTTTCGCAAGTGCCGATCGACGTTGAATCGTTGATCGCCGCGCTCCCGCAGTGGCAGAACACCTCGTGGCCTTGGTGGTTTCCGAAGCGCGATGCGGAACTCGCGACTGAGGTGGATCGCTTCGACTTCGCTCTGCCCGTCGTGCGCGAGGATGGTCTGCTCATCGCCCGCCCAGTGTTCGGGTAGCCGCCTCGCCGATCACGCGGACGCGGCGTCCTCCAGCGGTGTCGTCACGACGGCTCGCCAGGTCGCGAGGCGCACGCCCGCGAGGATGACGGCCCCGCCGCCGATCTCGAGGAGCGTCACCCGCTCGTTCAAGAGCAACACGGCCTGCACCAGCGCGAACACGGGCACGAGATAGCTCACCATCGACCCGAGGCCCGCGCCGAAGCGCCGCACGGCCCAATAGAACAGGACGAAGCTGAGGATCGTCGCGAATACGACGAGGTAGCCGATATCAAGCCACGCGCTCACCGGCCAGGTCGGCACGTCGCGATACCCCTGTTCCAGGAAGCCGAACGGGAAAAGCATCGCCGCGCCCATGAGGCAGGCGACCGCGGTGACCCCGAGCGGCGAGCCGGATCGCATCGTGATCGCGCCGACCGTCGCGTAGATGCTCCAGCATGCCGCCCCGCAGAGCATGAGCAGGTCGCTGATCAGGCGCTGCGAGGAGAAAGGCGCGTCGCTCTGCGCGCCGGCGACCACGATGGCCGCGCCGACCGTCGCGAACGCGATCCCGGCGGCCTTGTTCCGCGTGAGCCGCTCGCCGAGGAACGTCGCGATGAAGACCGTGAGCACCGGATTCAACGTCGGAACGATGAGCGCGCCGTCGGAGGCCGGTCCGAGGGTGAGGCCGATGAAGACGAGGGCGTTGTACCCGAAGATCCCAAAGAACGCGGCGACGAGCAGCAGCTTCCAGCGGGCAAGCCCGAGCGACGATCCGGTCGCGCGTGCGATCCCGAGCATGAGCAGTCCCGCGACAGCGAACCGGATCGTGGAGAGCTCGAGCGGCGGGACCGCTCCGACGCTCAGCTTGCCCACGGTCCAGCCGCCGCTCCAACAGAGAGCGACGGTGACGTAGACGAGGATGGTGAGCAAGGGAGCGGGCACCGCGTCCAACCGTAATGCGGAATAGCATCGGACCGTGACGGCGCGCGTCCTCCTCACCGGCATCACCGGCTTCATCGGCTCGCATCTCGCCGAGCGGCTGGTCGCGGATGGCCATGAGGTCCACGGCATCGCCTTCGAGCCGCCGCCGCACCCGAACCTCTCTGCGATCTCGTCACAGGTCCGCATCCATCGCGCGGATCTCGCCGACGCCGCTGCCCTCCACGACGCGGTCGCCGCCGCGAGGCCGGACGCCGTCGTGCACCTTGCCGGGCAGGCCATCCCATCGCTCGCGCAAAAGGATGCCGGCGCGACGGTCGCGGTGAACGTCACCGGGACGGCCAACATCCTCGCGGCCCTCAAGCCGATCGCCGGTGCGCACTTCGTGTTCGCCTCGAGCGCTGATGTGTACGGCGTGCCGGATCACGCGCCGGTCGACGAGAGCACACCGCTCCAGCCAACGAACGTCTACGCGGAGTCGAAGGTCGCGGCGGAAGCGCTCGTGCGCGCGTTCGGGGATCGGGGCGGTCACCCCACGGTCATCCTCCGACCCGCGAACACGAACGGGCCGCGTCAGCATCCGGGACTCGCGGCGTCCGGATTCGCCAAGCAGATCGCGGAAGCCGAGGCGGGGCTCGCGCCTTCCGTCATCGCGCATGGCCGGCTCGATTCGAAGCGCGACTTCATCGACGTCCGTGATATCGCCGCGGCCTACGTCGCCGCGATCGGGCTCGCGCCGACGCGCACCGAGACGTACAACGTGGGGAGCGGCAAGGCGGTCTCGATCGAGGCGATCCTGCAGATCCTCGTCGGCCTCGCGCGCGTCCCGGTCACGACCGAGGTCGATCCTGAGCGCGTGCGCGCGGGTGATGCGACGGTGCTCGCGCTCGACTCCTCGGCCCTCCGCGCTCGGACCGGGTGGACCCCGCAGATCCCTCTCGAGCGCTCGCTTGCCGATCTGCTCGACTATTGGCGGACAACGGTCGCGCGCGCCGCCGTCTCGGCGCGCTAGAAAGGTCTCCTGATGCCCAAGATCGTCTTCGGTACCGATGGCTGGCGTGCGCGGATCGGCGAGGAATACACGTATGACGCCGTGCGCGTCTGCGCCAACGGCGTCGCCGAATGGGTGAAGAGCACCGGCGAGCAGGAGCGCGGCATCGTCATCGGGTTCGACCGGCGGTTCTCGTCTGAGTTCTTCGCCGACGCGGCGGCCGAGGTCATCACCGCGCACGGCATCCCGGTGCACCTCGCGACGACTGCGTCGCCGACCCAGTCGTTCTCCTGGGCCACGATGCGCAAGAAGGCGAAGGCCGGCATCGTGATCACGGCGAGCCATAACCCCTGGATGGACAACGGCTTCAAGGTGAAGGCCGAGACCGGCGCGGCTGCCGGCCCGGACATGCTGAAGGCGATCGAGTCCTACATCCACCCACTTGAGGGAACGCCAGAAAAGATCCAGCGGCGCAAGCTTGACGACGCGGACAAGGCCGGTCTCATCGACCGCTTCGATCCGGCGCCCGACTACCTGTCGCACGTCGCCGAGCTCTTCGATCTCGAGGCGTTCAAGGCCGCGGGCTACACCCTCGTGTGCGAGCCGCTCTACGG
>JANXXG010000252.1 GCA_025350745.1 Chloroflexota bacterium
TACATCCGGGTCTGCGTCGACCCCGATGTCCGGGCCGCGCGCACTGCGCTCGCCAAGATGGTGCTCGCATATGCCATGGGCAAGCCCGGCGCCGATCTCACCAAGGGATACCGCGGCCACGTCACCCGGATGGGCTTCGACGCGGTGCTCACGCGGCTCGAATCGGAGCGGGATCGCGGCGCGAGCGAGGACGAGCTCGCGGCCGGCGGCCAGCGCGCCCGCGCTGACGCGCTCACGGCTCCAGAGCGTCTGCTCGGGCGAGCACCAGTTGAGGGCCGCGCCGTCGTAGCGCTCGCCGGCGAGCCGCAGCATCTGCGGGCCGAGCGCTCCGAGGTAGATCGGTGCGCCGGGGAGCGCAGCGCGCAGGACACCGGCACGCTCGCGCATCGCAGCCACCGGCTTCTCCCGGACGTTCCCGGCGCCGACGCCAAGGATGAAGCGCCGGCCGGTGCGGGCGAACGTTGGTCGCGTCTCCGCGATCAGGCGATCGGTGGTCCAGCTCTGGAACGGCAGCACGGAGATGCCCGTCTCGAGACCACTGGCAGCATGCCAGCGGGCGCAGAGCCCGAAGGGATCGGGGCCGGCGGGCGTCCAGAGGCTCGTGTACCCGAGCCCGGCGGCCTCGGCCGCGATCTCGTTCTGTTCTGCGTCGGAAAGCACCAACCGGCTGTCGATCCCAAGGCCGATATTCATCGACAGAACGGTACCCTTTGTCCGGCTGGCACCCCGACGAGGTCCGCACGTCGTGGTACTGCCCCGCGTGCCAGGGCGTGACGAGCGTCCCGCGGCCGGCTCCCGTGCCCGCTAGGCACGTCCGCCATCGCGACCGCCGGTGATCGGTTCGAGGTCGACGCGCACGGTCAAGAGCGTTGTGCCGACGAGCCGGACGAACAACGCGTTGAGGCCGAGGCCGACGATCCGTTGACGGGCTATCGGATCGTCGTTCGGCAGAAGCGTCGCGATCCCTGATCGCCACCGGCCGTGGGTGCGCACCCGGACCCGGGGGTCTCGACGGATGTTCTTCACGTAGCTCGAGGCTTCTCCGTGATCGGACACGATCCAGAAGATGTCGCCGCGCAGGCCGTCGCCGACCGGATTCCGCCGCGGCGTGCCGCTGACGCGGCCGCACGTCTCGATCAGCGCGTACCACGGGACCACGCCGGCGGCCTGCCGCATGACCGGATTCACCACGTACTTGGCGAGGGCGGTCGTCAGGGTCCGTTTGTCCAACCGTGGGAGTATCGACGTATGACGAGAGCGCGGCTCACCTTTCCGCAGGGTGACCCGATCGAGTTCCCGCTCGAGGACGTGGCGGCGTTCGGACCGGAGATCGGCGGCTTCCGCTCCTGGCTCGGTGCCGTGTATGCGTCCGCCGACGGCCGCTGGGTCATCCGCTTCGGCGAGGATGAGATCCTCGGCTTCCGGCGGAGCGAGCTGAAACGCATCCGCGCGACGCCTGACGGCGCGGAGCTCACGCTTGGCGCCGATGGCGAGGATCCGGTCCCGGTGCGCGAAACGGACGTGAGGTCGTACGGACCGGAGCCGACCGACGTCCGCTCCTGGCTCGGTCGGCTGGCGCACGGGAAGGGCGACGCCTGGGTCCGATTTACCGATGGGCACGAGCTGCGCTTCACGATGGGTCACGGTCCGCACATCCGATTCCTTGAGCCGACCGACACCCTGCCCGAGGGCGGCTTTCGCCTGCCGCTCGCATAGAAGGAGAGAAGATCATGTGTCGCAGCATCAAGCGACTTCGCACGATCGAGGGCGTGGCCGGTGACGACGAGATCCGCGCGGCCGCTCGGCAGTTCGTCCGCAAGGTGAGCGGGATGCAGCAACCGGCCCCCAAGAACGCGGATGCGTTCGAGGCCGCGGTCGACGCCGTCGCGCGCATCTCGCAGGATCTGCTCGGCGCGCTGCCTCCGTCAAAGGCGGCCGTTCCTGCGCCGAGGCCGCGCACCCGGTAGCAGCCGACTCAGCGACAGTCGCTGGTGAACTTCTTGGTTCTCTTTGCCGAATTGGACCAGAGCACGATCGGCTGCGACGGTAACGGCCGGGGTTGACTGGTCTGCTACCAGTTTTGGTTAGATGTAATGTGAGTAAGCAGCATTACATCTAGCGAAGGAGACCGAAACCGTGGGCGAAATCGACGAGATCAAGGGCTGGGTGACAGGTCGGGTTCCAGCGGACTGGTACCAGGGCACCCCTGACGTGAGCGTGGACCGCGAG
>JANXXG010000256.1 GCA_025350745.1 Chloroflexota bacterium
CTCACCGAGAAGAAGGAGAAGGCGATCGGCACCTACGCGATCGGCGAGGCGCTCTACACCTCGCTCCTCCAGGAGAAGGAGCTGCTCCCCTATGACGCGCGGGCGCTTCGCGAGCGCGGTCGGGAGCAGTACGACCTCCTCGCGGCGGAAGCGCGCCGGCTGGCGCAGGAGATCAGCGGCACCGACGACTGGGCCGGGCTCCTCGAGAAGCTCAACAAGGTCCACGCGCCGACGCCCGAGGGCATGCGGGCGGAGTACGAGGAATGGACGGAGCGGGCGCGCTCGTTCCTTCGGGACACCGGGCTCGTCACGCTGCCCCAGGGCGAGCGGTGCACGGTCGAGCCATCGCCGCCGTTCCAGCGGCCGATCCTCGCGGTCGCGTCGTACAACCGGCCGCCGGCGTTCACCGACTCGCTCGCGGGTCACTTCTTTGTCCCGTATCCGCCGGACAACACGTCACCTGAGGAGATCCAGAAGCGGCTTGAAGGGAACTGCAGCGCGGGGATCCCGACGACCGCGGTCCACGAGGCGTATCCCGGTCACCACTGGCACCTCGTCATGGCGCACGCCAACCCATCCAAGCTTCGACAGGTCTTCAGCACGTCCTATTTCTCAGAGGGCTGGGCGCTCTACGCCGAGCGCGTCATGCGCGAGCAGGGGTTCTTCGCCGATCCGAAGCACCAGCTCTACCAGTACGAGGCGACGATCTTCCGCGCGGCGCGGATCATCGTGGACACGAGCCTGCATCTCGGCGAGATGAGCTTCGACGAAGCGGTCCGATTCATGGTCGAGAAGGGAAACCTCACCGAGCCCAATGCGCGCGCCGAGGTCGGCCGCTACTGCTCCTGGCCGACGCAGGCGTCGTCGTATCTCACCGGGATGCTCGAGATCGTCGATGTGCGGACCCGCTGGCTCACGAAGAACGGGAAGAGCGGAGTGCCCGCGCTTCGCGAGTTCCACGACAAGCTCACCGGGAGCGGCGCGATGCCGACGAGCCTGGCGGAGCGCGCGCTCGCGATCTAGATGAATGGCCTCCTCGCAGCGGTCGCGGTCATATTCGTCGTCTGGCTGGCCCTCATCGTCGCGTTGGTCCTGTTCGGCAAGCGCGGCGTCGCGCGTGAGCTGGCATCGCTCGTGCCCAATCTCACTCGGCTCTTCGCGGGACTGCTCCGGGATCCGCGGGTGCCTCGTCGCGCGAAGATCGTGCTCGGCTGTACGGCGCTCTACCTCGCGTTCCCGATCGATCTGATCCCCGACTTCGTACCGATCGCCGGGCAGCTCGACGACGCGATCGTGGCGGCATTCGCCTTGCGCTACGTCATCGGCACGACGCCACGGGAGATCGTCGCCGAGCACTGGCATGGGGACCCCGACACGCTGCGACGCGTCCTGGCGCTCGCGCGCGCCTGACGACCGACCGCCTGTCGACAGTGAGCGGGTTGACGCAGGGGTGTACGCTGCGCGCGGCTGGCCGCGCGACAAGACGAATGGCCCCATATTCGCGGGGCGGAGGTTGCTTCCATGCCGCGCTCTATTTGGAAAGGCTCGATGCAGTTCGGGATGGTGAACATCCCGGTCGCGCTCTACGTCGCGACCGAGACGACCTCGAAGGTGTCGTTCAACCTGCTCTGCCCCGACCACAAGACCCGCATCAAGAACAAGCGCTGGTGCCCGGTCGGCGAGCACGAGGTCGCCGCCGTCGAAAAGGGGTACGAGTACGAGAAGGGGCAGTACGTCATCTTCGACGACGACGACCTTGAGAAGCTCCCACTCAAGTCCAGCCGCTCGATCGAGATCGCCGGCTTCATCAAGACCGAAGAGCTGCCGGGAGAGCTCTACTTCCAGAACGCGTATTACCTCGAGCCCGACAAGGGAGCCCAGAAGCCGTATGCGCTGCTCTTGAAGACCCTCGAGAACACCGGCCGGGTCGCGATCGCGAAGTTCGCCCTGCGCGAGCGCGAGCGCCTGGTGTCGATGCGAGCCCATGACAACGTGCTCGTCCTCAACACGCTGCACTGGCCGGACGAGATCCGGTCCAGCGAGGACCTGAGCCTGCCCGATGACGTCAAGGTCGTGCCGGCCGAGCTCAAGATGGCCGAGAGCCTCGTCGAGATGATGGCGATGACCTTCGACCCGGCTGAGTTCCACGATGAATACCGGCAGGCCTTCCAGCAGATCGTCGACGCGAAGGTGAAGGGCAACGAGGATCTGGTCGAGGCGCCTGAGGCGGAAGCCGAGACCACGGTCGTCGATCTGATGACCGCACTCAAAGCGTCGGTCGCCCGCGCGAAAGAGGAAGAGAAGAAGGTCGGCCGCTCGAGCAGGTCGGACAAGAGCAAGACCGCACGGAAGAAGGCCTCGTAGCCGCGCGGTAGCGCACGCGCGGGCCGCATACTCGAACGATGCCGAGCACGGGGCGCGCGGATCCCGATCGACCGACGCTCATCGATCCGGCCCAGGCAGCCCCGACGCTTCCGCGTGACCTCGCCCCGATGCGGCCGCGGCTCGCGGCCGGCGGCTTCAACTCTCCGGACCACCTCTTCGAGCTCAAGTGGGACGGGATCCGCGCGCTGGTCTCGTTCGACGCGGCCGGATTGCGGATCGTCGATCGGAACGGCGGCGACCTGTTGCCGGCCATCCCGGAGCTGCGGACGCTGCGGCTCCCGGAGGGCACGCTCCTCGACGGCGAGATCATCGTCTGTGACTCGCGCGGCCGCCCGAGCTACGACCTGCTCCTCGGCCGGCTCGGCCCGAAGGCCTCGAAGCGGGGCCGCGGACCGCTGTTCGTGGGGTTCGACCTCCTCTATGACGAGGGCCGGCCCCTTCTCGGCCTGCGGCTCGAGGAACGGCGGCGCCGGCTGCTCGGCCGCGGCCTCGCCCAAAAGGGGCTCGTGGTGCCCGAGCACCTCGAGAACGACGGCGAACCGTTCCTCGATGTCGTCGCCGAGTACGAGCTCGAGGGTGTCGTGGCGAAGCGCCGCGACGGGAAGTACGTGCCCGGAACGCGGAGCGCCGACTGGCTGAAGTGCCTCGTGTCGCCGCGCGCCGACGTCGTGATCGGTGGGCTCGTGCTCGACGAGCGGCGCGGTGCGCGGACGCTTCTGTGCGGCTGGATGAATGACAACGGCGCGCTCACGTACGCCGGCGAGGCATACGTGGCCCCCTACCTCGGCGATTGGGTCGATGCGGCGACGCGGACGTTCCGCCACGATGGATCACCGTTCCTCGGACCCTTCCCGCTCCGGCCCGGAATGGTCTGGCTCCGGCCGAAGCTGGTCGCGATCGTCGATCACGCGAGCATCGAGCGCGGCGTGCTCGTCGACGCGCGGTTCCGCGCGTTGCGCTTCGACGGCCGGATCGACGACTGCCGCATCGAGGAACCGGTCGACGTGCCCGAGTACCCGCCGACCGGCGGAGCCGATCGCCCGCGCCTGGTCCTCCTGCATTCACTGCCCTTCCGTTTCCCTTAGGCGGGCACAGCCCGCCAGATGACCCTGCTCGCGCGCTGCGCGCTCGCGGGGGGCCCGGGACGAGCACCGCAGCCGTACAATTGGAAAAACCCCGGAGGTCAGCGCCCGTGCCGAAGTTCGTGTTCGTGACCGGAGGCGTCACCTCCTCGCTGGGGAAGGGCATCACCGCCGCTTCACTCGGCCGCATCCTTTCGGCCCGCGGCCTCTCGGTCGCGTCGCTGAAGATGGATCCCTATCTCAATGTCGACCCCGGGACGATGTCGCCGTATCAGCACGGCGAGGTCTTCGTCACCGAGGACGGCGCGGAGAGCGACCTCGACCTCGGGCACTACGAGCGCTTCATCGACCGCAACGTCTCCCGGGCGTCCAATCTCACGACCGGCCAGATCTACAACGCCGTGATCGCCAAAGAGCGGCGCGGTGACTACCTCGGCGCGACGGTGCAGGTCATCCCGCACGTCACGAACGAGATCAAGTCCCGGATCCACCGTGTCGCGCGGGAGTCCCAGGCCGAGGTCGTGGTCGTTGAGGTCGGCGGGACGGTCGGCGACATCGAGTCGTTGCCATACCTCGAGGCGATCCGCCAGTTCCGCAACGACGTCGGGCGTCAGAACGTCCTGTACCTGCATCTGACGCTGCTGCCGCGCGTCGTCGGTGGCGAGCTCAAGACGAAGCCGACGCAACACTCGGTCAAGGAGCTGCGGTCCATCGGGATCCAGCCCGACGTGATCATCGCCCGGGCCGATGTGCCGATCGGTGACGAGCTGCGGGAGAAGATCGCGCTCTTCTGCGACGTGAAGATCGACAACGTGGTGTCCGAGCCTGACGCGTGGTCCATCTATGCGGTCCCGCTCATGCTCGAGGAGTCGGGTGTCGG
>JANXXG010000288.1 GCA_025350745.1 Chloroflexota bacterium
TCGCCGGCCTGACATTGACGCTCAGCGGGCCGACGGTGTTCCCACCGCGCAGCGCGATGGTCCCTCCCGTCGCGCCGACTCCGGAAGCGAGGTGATAGGTCGCGATCTGCGTAACGCAATACGTGGGTTCGGTCGTCGAGAACCCCGGGGGTGTGCCGCCGCCAACGACAGCGTCGGTGTTCCAGTTATCGAGGAGAGCTATCGAACTCGTATTACGACACGTCTGGGAGGTCGTTTCCATTCGGAAGCGCGTTGCAACATTCCACCCCGACTCAGTCGTGGTCCCCGGGTTCGGCACACCGTTCCACCATTGCTCGCCAGCGGTGGTGCGGATGCGCATGCGGTAGTCGTAGTTCGCGGCGAGGTCGACGCTGTAGAAGCCGTCGGCGTTCGTCTGGACCCCGGCCACGGGGGCGCAGCAGACGTCGCCCTGATAGATCTCCACGAAGACCCCGGCGAGCGGTATCTGGGCAGCGCCGAAGGCGCGGCCCGATAGGGCAAACCCCGGACGGAGGAGCGCGTTGATCCCGACCACGTCCGCGTCAGTCACCGGCACCGCCGTAGCGCCGATGGAGCTGATCGCGCCGTCGTAGAACTGCGGTGCGAAGTGGCTGCCCGCCGGCGGGGCGATGGCGACCCAGTAGCTCTTTCCCGGCGTGACCGCGACGCTCCACTTGCCGCTCGCGTCCGTAGATGTCGTGCCTGCGAGCGGACCATTGCCGGCGACCGCCACAGCCACGCTGGCGTTCACGAGGGGCTGCCCGAGGCTGTCGCTAACAGTCCCGGAGATCGTCGGATTGGCTGTGTGACCATTGACCCAGGTCACGCCGTTATAGAGGTTCGCGTCCGCGGGTCCACCGGAGGTCGCGCGAGCGACTGTGCCGGCTCCCTCGTCGAACGGCCAACTCACGGTCGGTCCGTTGATCTCGCTGCAGAAATGCGCAGCGTTCGCCACACCTTGCTTGATGATCAGGTCGTCAATAGCGCCACCGAAGTGGCGGTCCTCAAGCCCTGCAAGATTCTGGAACTCAGTGCCGAGAAGGAGCGGATTGGTGCTCGCAGGCACTGGCCAGCAGCCGCCGTAGTCCGTGCCGCCAGCGTTCGCTCCGTCAGACGTGATCTTCGTGGTCCAACCGTCGTAGCTCGCGACAATGTGCGTCCAGCGGTTGGGTGTGAGAGGTACCGAGGTACGGGCAGTCCGAAGGTTCGTCGCCTGGTCCTGCATCGCCAGGAATGGGTAGCCGTTGTCCAATGCCAGCGTGATGCCCGTCCCGACCTCGCCGTTCGTGCCCCGCGGCAGGCTCACGATACCGAGGTAGGTGCCCGATCCATCCCACTTCACCCAGGTGTCGATCGTGAAGTCGTAAGCGAGTGCGCTGTGGATCGCGGCTGAGTTCGCGATCGCCTTCGACCCGGTGAGGTAGTTGGCGACGCCATTGAAGTGGAGGGCGTGATCTCCGGGCACGCCGATCTCGATGGTCGCCGCGACGTTCAACAGATTGCCGACCGCACGGTCGTTGAACCAACAGAGGTTCGGCGCGCTGCTCGCGGGGCATTGTCCGGTAGTCGTCGACCCCGTCGTCGGGTCGCCGACAATGAACGTGATGTTGTCGCCGCCACGGCCGGGATACCAGCGCAGACCGTTCGTCGCGTCGATACCGAGCATGTCCCCGGCTCGCACGGCGATGCTCGTCGCGAACGTCTTCAGCCCGGTGTCGACGACCTGCGTGGCGCTCTCAGCGACCGTAATGAACTCACCGGTCCCGGTCCGACGGAAGATCCGGAGCTTGACCGAGCAGCTCGAGCACGTGTCGGTCGGTCCTTGAATGCTCCACGACGTGATCGTGCCGTCCGCAGGGGACGCGTAGCTCGGTGAAGCCGGGTCTGTCTGACCTTGGAAGGTCGTACAGGTCGTACAGGTCTGAGCGGCGCTGTTGAGCTGCGCAGGCCCGACCTGCCCGATCGTCAGGGTGGTGCTGCTACGCACAGCAGGAGCAGCCGTGGGCGCGATCTCGGCCGCAGCAGTGGTCGTCGAAGAGTCAAAGAGATAGCTAGGCAGCTGCCCCGCCACCATCGACAGGGCAAGCACCACAGTCAGCCAGACGCGCGCGCGACGACCCAAAACCTGTCCCCCTACCTGCGAGCAGACCATCCGCGCTGCGTAGCGCGGATGAAGTAGGACTATAGGGAAGCGGGTTCGCCTTTCAACGCGTCCGCGGTGACCCAACGCGCGTGTTCCGCGGCACGCTACGGGTTCGATACCGGCGTCAGACTGCCGCAGGCTCCACGGAGCGAAGCGACCGGACCTGGGAGAACAGCACGAAGCCGGTGCCGAGAAACGAGCCGGTCACGGCGACCCACAGGGCGAGCCGGATGCCGTAGGCCTCCGCGATGAGCGCCCCAGCGATCGCGCCGATCGGCGCGATCCCGTCGAGGACGACGGTCATCGTGCCGTTCACGCGCCCCAAGAGGCGCGGCGGCGTGACCACCTGCCGGACGGTGAGCCCGTCGACGATGGCCACGGTCTGGAGGCCGTCACCGATGAGCTGCGGGATGAACAGGAAGAGCGCGGCGACCAGCGGCGGGCCACCGGCGACCGGCACGAGGAACGCGAGCACGCCGGCGCCGATGCGGGTCCCGACGATGGTCGGGCCGATCCCGAAGCGTCGCGTGAGCGGGCCCACCGCGGCGGTCGCCGCGAGCGATCCGACGCCGCCCGCCGAGATGACGATGCCGAGCAGGAGCGGGGAGAGCCCGAGGGTGTCGAGCGCGTAGAGCGTGTACAGCGACGCGAAGAAGTTGCCGAAGAGCTGACTCGTGCCCGATGCGAGGGCCATCGGACGAAGGAGCGGGTGGCGGCCCACGGCAGCGAGACCCGCGCGCAGCTCGACCCACACGCTCGACCGTTCATCCGGCCTATCGACCCGGCGCTCCGGCTGCCTGATCAGAAGAAGCGAGACCGCCGAGATGACATACGAAAAGGCGTCCACGAGCAGGGCCATCGGCGCGGTGATGAGCTGCACGAGCGCGCCGGCGATGCCCGGACCACCGAGCTCGGCGACGGCTGAGGTCATTCCGATCTTCGCGTTCCCCTCGAGGAGCCGCTCTGAAGGCAGCAGTGACGGGAGGTAGGTGCGATAGGCCACATCGAACAGGGCGCCGAGCGCCGCCTCGACGAACGCGAGGACATAGAGCTGCTCGATGCGAAGCGCGCCGGTGACCGCGAGCACCGGGACGGCCAGGAGGAGCACTGCACGGACCACGTCGGTGCCGATCAGGAGCGGGCGGCGGAGCGAGCGGTCCACGAACACGCCGGCGAACAGGGCCACGAGCAGCACGGCGATCGACGCGG
>JANXXG010000326.1 GCA_025350745.1 Chloroflexota bacterium
GCCGCGCTCGCGGGCCCACTGCACGCATGCGCCGACGATCGCTTTCCCCGCACCCCGGCCGGCCGCGGCAGGCGAGACCGCGAGCGAGCGCACCTCCGCGAGGTCGGCGGTGAGGGTCGCGAGGGCGCCGCAGCCCAGAAAGCGGTCGTCCTCCTCCGCGACGAGAAAGTCCGCCAGGTTGGCCTCCAGGAACGCGGCGGTCCGCTCGAGCATCCGGTCCAGGGCGGCATAGCCATTGATGAGCTCGAGCATCGCCGGGACATCCGTCGCCCGCGCGGCGCGGACGATCACGATCTGAAGGCGGCCGTCGCTTCCGCCACGGCCGCGCGGACGCGCTCCGGCGCGGTCCCTCCGGGCGAGCGGCGCGCGGCGAGCGATGCGTCAACGGAGATGGCCGCGCCCGCGTCGTCGCCGAACCGCGCGTCATGAGCGCGGAGCTCAGCGGCCGTGAGCCCGGTGAGGTCACGCCCGGCCGCGAGGCGCTCACGGACGATCTTGCCCACGATCTCGTGGGCCTCGCGGAACGGTACGCCCCGGGACGCCAGGTGGTCCGCGAGGTCGGTCGCCGTCAGCATGCCGCGCTCGGTCGCGCGGCGCATCGTGTCGCGCTCGACGCGGAGGCCGCGGACGACCAGGGCGAGCACCGCCACCGCCGGGGTCGCCTGCGCCGCGTCGTACAGCGGCACGCGCTGCTCCTGCAGGTCGCTGCCGTACGCGAGGGGCAGTCCCTTCAGCGTCGTGAGGACCGCGACGAGGTCGCCGATGATCCGACCGGCACGCCCGCGGACGAGCTCGGCGACGTCCGGATTCTTCTTCTGCGGCATGATGCTCGACCCCGTGGAGTGCCGGTCGTCGAACGCCACGAAGCCGAACTCCGCTGAGCTCCAGAGCACGAGCTCCTCCGCGAGCCGGGACGCGTGCACGGATGCGAGCGCGGATGCGAAGACGTACTCGATGACGAAGTCGCGGTCGCTCACGGCGTCGATGCTGTTGCGGAACGTCGCGGGCAGCCCCAGCTCGCGGGCCGTCATTACCGGATCGACCGGATACGGAGAGCCGGCGAGCGCCGCGGCGCCAAGTGGCGACACGGCCGTCCGCGTCCTGACCTCGGCGATGCGGGCGCGATCTCGGCGGAACGCCTCCGCGTGCGCGAGCAGGTGGTGCGCGAGCGAGATGGGCTGTGCGCGCTGGAGGTGGGTGTATCCGGGGAGCACCGTGTCGACCTCGTCCGCAGCGCGCGCCACCAGCGCCTGGCCCAGGGAGCGGATCGCGCGGTCAAGATCATCGAGGAGATCGATGGTGAAGAGCCGCAGGTCCAGCGCGATCTGATCGTTGCGGCTTCGTGCGGTGTGCAGCTTGCCGGCGACCGGACCGATCCGATCCTGAAGGACCGACTCGATCACGCTGTGCACGTCCTCGTGGCCCGCTGGCCAGGTGAAGGTATCGGCATGGAGCTCCTCGGCGATCGCACTCAGGCCGTCGACGATCGCGCGCGCGTCGTCGGCCGGGATGATGCCGGTCGCACCGAGCATCCGGGCGTGAGCGATGCTGCCCCGCACGTCGTACCTCGCGATCCGCTTGTCGAGCTCGAGCGAGCTGGTGAATCCGAGGACCTCCGGGTCGAGGCCCTCGGCGAACCGGCCGCTCCAGAGCGGCGTGCTCCGCTCCTTCATGGGCGCCCTGCGGCCTTGGCCCGCTGTGGCTTCTTTGGCTTCTTTGGCTTCTGGGGCATCTCGAGCGCGACGGTCCTCGGGATCGCCAGGGTCGCCTCGCTGTCAGGTCCCCAGAGGGCCTGAGTCCGCGATTGGTTCCGCAGCGGCAGCCCGAAGACGCTGATGAATCCCTCAGCGGCCTTGTGGTCAAAGGTGTCGCCCCGCCCATACGTCGCGAGGGAAGTCGAATAGAGGGAGTGGTCCGACCGGCGGCCGACCACGGTGGCGGTGCCCTTGTGGAGCTTGACCCGGATCTCGCCGCTGACGAACCGCTGGGTGCTGTGCACGTACGACGCGAGGTCCTGGTGGTGGGCGGAGAACCAGAGGCCGTTGTACACGAGATCCGCGTACTCATCGGCGACCCGCTGCTTGAACCGCAGGGTCTCCTTGGACAGCACCATGTCCTCGAGCGCGCGGTGCGCGAGGTGCAAGAGCACTGCCGCCGGCGCCTCGTAGATCTCCCGTGACTTGATCCCCACCAGGCGGTTCTCGATCTGATCGATCCGGCCCACGCCGTGCTTTCCGGCGAGGGTGTTGAGGCGCTCGATGAGGTCGACCCCCTCGACGGGCTCGCCATCCAATGTGACCGGGATCCCTTCGCGGAATCCGATCACGAGCTCCTTCGCGCGCTCGGGTGCTTCATCAGGGTCGACCGTCCACTGGAAGACATCGCGGGGTGGCGCGCCCCAGGGGTCTTCGAGCACGCCCGCCTCGATCGACCGGCCCCATAGGTTCATGTCGACGCTGTAGGGGCTCTTCTTCGTGACCGGCACGGGGATGCCGCGGGCCTTCGCGTAATCGATCTCGTCCTCGCGGGTCATGTTCATGCCGCTGCGCAATGGGGCAATGACCGTCATCTCCGGCGCGAGCGCGCCGACCGCCAGATCGAACCGGACCTGGTCATTGCCCTTGCCGGTCGAGCCGTGGGCGACGAATCGCGCGCCCTCGTCGCGCGCGGCGTCAACAAGGAGCTTCGCGAGGAGCGGGCGCCCGAGCGCAGTGGCGAGGGGATAGCGGCCCTCGTAGAGCGCGCCGGCCTGGAGCGCGGGCCAGAGGAAGAACCGGACGAACGTGTCGCGGGCATCGTGCACGATCGCCTTCTTGGCGCCGCTCCGGATCGCCTTGCGCTGGATCTCTGGCAGATCCTTGACCGACCCAAGGTCACCGGTGCACGTGACCACCTCGAAGCCGTAGGTCTCGCGAAGCCAGGCGACCGCGACCGACGTGTCGAGGCCCCCCGAGTACGCGAGGACGATCGTCTGGCCCTTTGTGATCGCGGTCTGCTGATCCTTCTTCATGCCGGCTTCCCCACCCCGTATTCCGCTAGCCGCTTGTTGATCCCGCGCGCCCGCGCAGGGTTGTGCGCAGCGATGAAGACCGTGTCGTCACCCGCGAGCGTGCCGACGACATCGCTGAATCCGGACGTGTCGAGCGCGATCGCGAGCGCGTTCGCCGTGCCCGGCGGCGTCTTCAGGATCACCAGATTCCCCGCGACCGCGCCCTGGACCCGGTACTCCTCGCAGAACCGCCGCAGCCGTTCGAGCCCACCGGAAGCGGGCATCGTGACCGGTGGCGCGTAGACGTGCGCCCCGTCGCGCGGCACCTTGACCAGGCCGAGCTCCACGATGTCCCGCGACACGGTGGCCTGGGTCGCGGCGAATCCGCCGGCGCGGAGCGCGCGGACGACGTCCTGTTGCGTCGCGAGGCGACGCTCGGCGACTAGACGCAGCAGCGTCTGCTGGCGATGCTGCTTCCGGGCGTTGAGCTCGTTCATGCGGCGGCCTCGAACACGGTGCCGGCCAGCTCTCCCGCGAGGAGCGCCTCCACGGCGTCGATGTCACGCGCCGACACGATCGCCGCACGACAGCCCGTCGCTGCGGCGACCAGACAGGCCTCCACCTTGGGCAGCATCCCGCCCTCGATGGTCCCGTCCTCGACCAGGGCCTTCGCGGTCTCGCGGTCGAGCCGAGCGATGACGCGCCCGTCCTTGCCTCGCACTCCCGGCACGTCGGTGATGAATGCGAGGAGGCGCGCGGCGATGCTCGCCGCGATCGCGCCCGCTGCCGTGTCGCCGTTCACGTTGAGGATCGTGCCGTCAGTGTCGAGCGCGGCCGGAGCGACGACCGGCACCCGCAGCGCGCCCAGCAGCTCCTCGAGCAGGGAGCTATCGACCATCGCGACGCGGCCGACGAGGCCAAGTGCTACGTCCTCACGCTCCGCCCGAAGCATCCCGCCGTCGACCCCGGATATGCCGGTCGCGGGCACGCCCTTCGCGATGAGCCGCGCGACCAGGGTCTTATTGACGAGACCGGCAAGCACGGCCAGGGCGACGTCGCGCGTCGGCTCGTCGGTCACCCGCAGGCCGCGCTCGAACCGCGTCTCGAGCCCGAGCCGCGTCGCCCACTCGCCAACGAGCGGCCCGCCGCCGTGGACCGCCACGACCGGGCGTCCTGAGTCGTGGAGCGCGGCGATCATGTCGAGGGCCGCGTCGTCCTCGCCGGCAATGCTGCCGCCGATCTTCAAAACGACAGCCTCGCGCGAGCGCTCGGCGGTCGGGGTACGAGCTGACTGCCTAGGTGGTGTAGTCGGCATTGATCCTCACGTATTCCGCCGAGAGATCCGTGCCCCAGGCGCGGGCGGTCGAATCACCCAGTCCGAGATCCACTTCGATCGCGATCTCGGGCTTCGCGAACAGCGCTCGCACCGCATCGGCGTCGAAGCGCTGCGGGAAGCCGTGGGCAAAGACCGCAACATCGCCGATGCGGACCGTCGTCCGGGTCGCGTCGACCTTCGCGCCCGAGCGCCCGGCGGCGGCGAGGATCCGGCCCCAGTTCGGGTCGGCGCCGTGGATCGCCGTCTTCACCAGGTTCGACGTCGTGATCGTGCGGGCGGCCAGCCGGGCGTCCGACTCGGACG
>JANXXG010000346.1 GCA_025350745.1 Chloroflexota bacterium
CAACTAAGAGCGGACGGTCGTAGCGAACGCGAAACGCGGCGGTAACGAGCGCGTATCGCATCGCGGGGAACATCGGCCGGGGGAGCAAGCCCTTCCCCCGCACGGGCTGTCCGATATGTCGACACGCGCTGCACCCCACGACACGGGTTGGTCCTGCACCTGCCCCCATCCGGACAGGACTACCGGCACAGCCGCCATGGAGGGTGCGATCCGATGCCTGCCCATCTCGCGCGTATCGGCGTCACGGTCTTCGCGCTGCTCTTCGCGATCGCCGTCGTCACCGAACATCAGGCCGCCGGTGAGTCGCAGCTCGTGATGACCGGCGACAGCCAGGCTCCGGCCGTGATCGCGGCGGTGTTCGAGCGGGATGGTCCGCGTGGGGTCGCCGGTTTCCAGGAGCTCGGCGGCGCCGCTGCCGATCCAACGGCCGTGGTCGCAGCGCCCTCTCCGGGCGGTGGGATCGTCGTTGCATCGTGGTACGGGCCGGGTTTCTACGACAACCGGACGGCCTGCGGTCAGACCTACACCCCGGAGATCCTCGGTGTCGCGCACAAGACGCTGCCCTGCGGGACCCAGCTGACCCTCACGTACGGCGCCCGCGCGGTGACGGTCGCGGTGATCGACCGCGGGCCATACATCGCCGGCCGGACCATCGACCTCTCCAACGCCACGAAGCTCGCGCTCGGCTGCACCGACCTCTGCACGCTTCGGATGCAGGTCGCGCAGTGAGTGTTCCGAGATAGCCCAGTTTGGCTGGACGCTGGACGGCCGACCGAGCGGGGGTACGGAACTTGCAGCCCACGCCACCCTGGCGACGGCCGATCCGGGTCACCGGGGCCGCCGGCAGAGTCAGCTGTTGGTTGAAGGAGTGCTCGACATGACGAAGAACAAAGGTGCGATGACCGTCGCCGAAGCCGGCCGCAAGGGCGGCGCGATGACCGCGCAGCGCCACGGCCCCGAGTTCTACGAGCAGATCGGGAAGAAGGGCGGCAAGACGACCGCCGCGCGTCACGGCAGCGACTTCTACGAGCAGATCGGCAAGCAGGGCGGTCAGAAGGTCAAGGAGCTGTATGGGCCGCGCTTCTACGGGCGCATCGGGAAGATCGGCGGCGACGCCGTCGCCGAGAAGTACGGCCACGAGCACTTCGAGCAGATCGGCAAGAAGGGTGGCCAGAAGGTCGCCGAGCTCATCGCCCGCGGCCGGCAAGCGAGCTGACCACCGTCATCGACGTCGCCGACGTCGTCGACACCGTCAGGCGACCGAGCGAGCGCGGCCACGTCATCTCGCTCCGCGCGTATCAATCGCGGGGAAGAGATGGCTCCGGAGCATTGACACCGGAACAGTCCTTCGTATCGTCGGTCTCTGTACGCGAACGGTCACAGGATGCCGTCGCGTGTACCGCTGAGCGGACGCTCCGCGGATCGAGGAGACGAAAGTTGGACGCGGTCGATCGGCTCGGCGCGGCACTGGTGGCCGTCGAGTGGGAAGACATCACTGCCTACACGCGCACCGCGCTCCCTGACGACTTCGAGAGCTACCGGCTTCGCAAGCTCACCTGTGGGCTCCTCTGGAAGGAGACCGCCGACTACATCGTGGTCGTCGGCGACTACGACATCACCAACGCCGGCCAGGACTACCGCCACAACGACTTCCACATCATTCCCCGCGGCGTGATCCGCCAGCTCACCGTGCTGCGCGATCCGTCAGAGCTCGGCACCATCGCCCAGCTGGATGTGGCTTCGGCCTAGGCCCCGCGCCCCCGGTAAACCGCGGCGGCCCTCCCTTCGTATCCATCGATACGGAAACCAAGCGGCCCGCTTGGCGGTATGGAACAACGGATGCCCATCCGCCGTTCTACCAGGCGAGATCTGGAGGCCAGTCATGTCCCTGCGAGCCGAGCTCTACTGCTACTTCTGCGGTCACGGTTCGGGTGAGGTGCTGATCGCGACGAAGTCGCGCCGGCCGTCTCCCGAGCAGCTGAAGGCCGCCTACGCCGCGGTCACCGGTCCGCGTGCCCCCATCTGGGACCAGGGCGAGCAGCCCGTCTGCCCACGCTGCGGTGGCCAGCTCTTCCTCGAGAAGTACGAGCAGACCGTTCGTCGGCCTGCCGCGCCGACCCAGGCCAGCCGGGCCAGCTAGGCCGGCGCACCCGCGAGACCCAGCCGGTCGGCGATCCCGCTCAACGCGGCCACGACCTCGCTGATCAGCTCGTCGAACGGCACCCCGAGATCGGTCGCGCCCGCCAGCATCATGTCCCGGCTGATCGCGCGCGCGAACGCCTTGTCCTTCATCTTCTTCTTCACCGACGACGGTTCGACCTCGGCCACGCGTTTCGATGGACGCACCAACGCGACCGCGGTGACGAAGCCACAGAGCTCATCGACGGCGTAGAGCGCCTTCTCCATCGGTGTGACCCGCGTGACTCCGGTGTGATCACCGTGGCTCTGAATGGCGCGAACGATCTCCGCCGAGAGCCCGGCAGCCTCAAGGTCGGCTTTCCCGTTCTGCGGATGACCGTCGGGCTCGCGCTCATAGTCGAAGTCGTGGAGCACGCCCGTCACGGCCCAGGTCTCTTCGTCGCCGCCGAAGCGCGACGAGAGCCGGCGCATCGCCGCTTCCACGGCGAGACCGTGCTTGCGCAAGCTGTCGCCTTTCGTGTGCTCGCAGAGCAGCGCGTACGCGGCCTCATGGTCCATCAGCTGCAAATTTACCTGCTAACCTCGACGAGTGATCGAGGTGACCCCGCTCGCCGCCGAGAAGCTGACCGGGCTCATGGCCCAGGACCCCGCGCAGCGCGTCCTCCGCGTGTACGTCTCCGGAAAGAGCTGCTGCGGGGTCTCGTATGGCCTGGCGTTCGACGAGACGCAGCTTCCCGATGACGCGGTCGTCCAGCGGGCCGGCATCGACGTCGCGGTCGACCCCGACAGCCTTCCCTTCGTGCAGGGCGCGACCATCGATTTCGTCGACGCGCTCATGGGCGGCGGGTTCACCGTCCGCAATCCGAGCATCGACAGCGGCGGCGGCTGCGCCTGCGGGCGACGCTAGGCTCCGACCCCGCGTGAGCGAGTGACCGGCTGCGGCTGTCTCCTCATCATCGGCGCGCTGATCGGGTTCCTCGCGGTCTTCTTCTTCGGTTCGACCGACCCCGGAGAGCCGATCGCCTCCATCGTCGCACTCGGCGCGCTCGCGCTCAGCTGGGCCGCCGCTCGTGCCAACGCGTCGCGCGTTCGTATGCCCGCGCGATCCTGAGCAGCCGGGCTTCCGCCCACGGTCGTGCGACGAGCTGCAGCCCAATGGGCAGGCCAGACGTGTCGAAGCCGCAGGGGATCGAGATCGCCGGCAGGCCGGTGAGATTGAACGGCGACGTGTAGGCCGTAAGCCGCGCCGCCGCGGCAACGGCGTCCTCACCGTCGCGCAAGGGCGCCGTCGTCGGCGTCGTCGGGAGCAGGATCGCGTCCCACTCATTGAGGACCATCGCGTACGCGCGCCGCAGCTCGTCTCGGGTCCGCCGGGCCAACGCGTACTCGGTCCCGGTCCGCGTGAGCCCCGTGTCGATCCGCCGCGCGACATCAGCGCCGTAGCCATCACGATGCGCGGTGAGCCGGTCCTTGTGAAATGCCCCGGCTTCCGCCCCGATCACGAACAGCTGGGTGGTCTGCAGCTCGTCGCTGCGTGGGAGCTCAGTATCCTCGAGACGCGCGCCTTCGCCGGCGAGCACGTCCACCGCGGCCTGGACCGCGGCCGCGACGTCGGCGGTCGCGCGATCGGCGGGTCCGAGCCTTTCCATGAATCGACCCGTCACGATCCCGATGCGCAGACCGCGGACGCCATCGTCGATCTCCGCGAGGTAGTCCGGCACCGGTACGTCGACCGAGACCGGGTCGGCCGCGTCGTAGCCCGCGGTCACCTGGAGCAGGAGCGCAGCGTCGCGCACCGTGCGGGCTATCGGTCCGGCGTGATCGAGCGACCACGCGAGCGGGATGGCGCCACGAAGGCTCACCCGGCCGTACGTCGGTTTCAGCCCGACGATGCCGCAGAGTGACGCAGGGATGCGGATCGAGCCACCGGTGTCGCTACCGATCGAACCGAAGATCTCGCCCGCGGTGACCGCGGCCGCACTTCCGCCGCTCGACCCGCCCGGGATCCGCTCCGGGGCCCACGGATTGCGCGTCGGACCGAAATGCGGGTTGTCCGTGGTGACCCCGAAGGCCCACTCGTGCAGGTTCGTTTTGCCCACATTGACCGCTCCGGCGGTAAAGACCGCGGCAGCGATGGCCGAGTCCGCCGACGGGACGTTCGTCGCCATCAGGCGGGAGCCCGCGGTGGTCGGGATACCGGCCACGTCGAACAGATCCTTCAACGCGATCGGCGCCCCCGCCAGGCTCGATGGAACGCGACCGCTATCGATCGCCCGCGCACGTCGCCGCGCGTCGTCGGCGGTGACGGTGATGAACGCGTTGAGCTCGGGCTCGCGGCGCTCTATCCGCGCGAGCGCGGCCTCGGTCAGCTCGAGCGCGCCGACGGTCCGAGCGCGTAGGGCCGCGACCGCCGCCTCGAGCGAGCCATCGAGCAGAGTGTCCTTCACCGGGCCGAACGATAGGGCCCGTGGAATAACCCGGACGCGCGGCTACGTTGTCGGTGCATGGCCTACAACGACGAGCTCATCGCGCACTTCCGCCAGAACGGCGGGGTCATCACGGAAGGACCGTTCACCGGCCGGCCGATCTTGCTCCTGACGACGACGGGCGCCTCGAGCGGTCAGAGCCGCACGCATCCGCTCGTCTATACGCGTGACGGGGATAGCTACCTGATCATCGCGTCAAAGGGCGGCGCGCCGACACACCCCGCCTGGTACCACAACCTCCGGCGCCATCCTGAGGTGACCGTCGAGGTCGGGGCCGAGACGTTCACGGCGAAGGCGACCGCACACGTCGGCGACTCCGAGTGGCGCCGGCTGTTCGACCAGCACGCCGCGATCAACCCCGGCTTCAAGGACTACGAGAAGAAGACGACGCGCCAGATCCCCGCCGTCCTGCTGGAGCGTCTTCCCGACTAGCGCGTCACCAGCTAGCGCGAAGCGACTAGCGCGTCAATGGATCCACGATCCGCGTCCCGAGGGTCGCCTCCCAGTGCACGTGCGGCCCGGTCGTCACCCCGGTGAGCCCGATCAGGGCGATGGGCTGCCCGCGGAGGACGCGGTCGCCGATCCGCACGAGTGCGGCGGACGTGTGATACGCGCAGGTCACGACGCCGCTCGCGTGACCGACGCACACGCGGCGGCCGCCGACCGCCACCCAGCCCACCGCGGTCACGGCACCGTCGTCAGCGGCCACGATGATCGAGCCCAGCGGCGCCGCGATGTCGATGCCCGTGTGTCGCGGCGTGACGAACTGGGTGATGGCACCGACGACCGGTCGCACGTACCGAAGGTCCGTGGCCGGTGTGGGTCCGGTCGTCGCGATCGGCGTCGAAGCCGCTCGGGTGCCGCAGCGGAAGAGCTCCAGACGCGTCGCTCGCAGGGCCGTGTGGCTGTCGCCGCTGAAGTAGCGGCCGTCGGGACTGAAGCCGCGCACCCCGAGGAGATTTGGCAGCACGGCCGTGGTCGGCGGCCCGTCGGTCCAGAGCGCGAACGTGTCGAATGCCATGTCCCCGGTGACGGATGCCGTGACCGGGCCGAGCGCGAGCCCGCGGCCATCGGGTGTCCATTGATGGACCGGCCCCGGGAAGCGCGCGAGCGGCGCGCTGCGGATCGCATCGCCGTCGCGGAGCTCGATGCGGTCGGGATACCGCACCAGGAGCGTCGCGCCTCTGGGCGACCACTCGGTGTAGGTCGCATCCGGAAGGTCGAGCGGGGTGATCGCGCCGGTGCGGGTCACCCCGAGGTACCGGCGCACGGTCCCGTCGAGCGAGTAGCGCGTGATCGTGAAGCGTTCGCCATCGGCGCTCCAGCTCGCGTCATCCGCGGGGTACGCGAGGTCGAGCTCCGCCGGCAGCCGCGCGATCGTGCGGATCGTCCCCGCGGTCCAGGTCTGGAGCTCGTCCTTCGCGAAGAAGGAGAGGCTGTCGCCGACCCACCGCGCATCCGGGATCGTCGCGGTCGGGATCGCTGCGATGACCAGACCGCCGATGACGATGCGCAGCTCGCCATTCCAGCTCCAGTACGAGAGGTACTTCCCGCTTCCCGACCACTGCTGGCGCTCACCGACCCCGAGCGGTCGCAGCTCTCCGGTCGCCAGATCGAGCGCATCGAGGAAGAACTCCTCCGGCGATCCGGTGATCTTGTCCGACGGGAGCGTGACCACGTGATCGATCGCGAGCGTGTGCCCGTCGGGCGACCAAGCGATCCCGATGACGTCCGCGATGTCCGGTAACGCCACTCGCTCCGTGCAGCGCAGCGCGTCGGGGCCGCTCGGCGGCGTTGGCGTGGGCGGCCGGGGAGCGGGATCCGTGGCCCTCACCGTCGCGACCGGTGGTGTGGTCGGCAGTGGTGGGGGTGGGGTCGGTTGCCCGCTCGCCGGCTGCTCGCAGGCTCCGAGTACGGCCGATGCCACCAAAACGAGCCCCAGCCCGCAACGCGAAAGGCGTTTCACCGATAGATTCTTGACACATCCTGCCAAAGAGCGCGATATCAACTTTGGGGGACTCACGCCTCGTCGTCTACCGTTGCCCAAGGGCGCCCATTGAAGGAGAGCACGATGCAGCGATTCACCAGCGCGGCCCTATCGATCCTGGTGGCCTTCGGCGTGATGCTGTCGCTCACGACCGCCGCCAGTGCCAACCCGATCGCGGGTGGCGGATACAGCTCGAGCTACGCCGGCGAGTCGGTGTTCACGCAGAATCAGGTCGGCGAGGCCGGCCAGATGTCCGCGATCTTCTTCAACGATGGCAGTCAGGCCTGGTCCCCCGGCGTCGTCGGGCTCTTGGTCTGCGCCGCCGATAAGGTCACCTGCAACGTGTCGGCGAACGGCACGTTCGCAACGAACTGGTTTTCCCCGACCGTGTACGCGACCGTCACCACGACGGTCGGCGCGGGACAGAACGGCTTCTTCGTCTACAGCTTCACGGTCCCCGCGGGGACACCGACCGGCACCGTGACGACCTTCTACGGTGACGTCGGGCTCATCGCGACCGGTGCGGAGTTCCGTCCGCAGGGCTACTTCCAGATCAATACCGTGCCCACGCCGGTCCTCACGCTCACCCTCGCGCCGACTACGGCGAGCGTCGCCGTTGGCGGCACCCAGCAGTTCACCCTCAGCGGCGCGCCGTCCGGATCCACCGTCAACTGGAACGTGACCGGTGGCTGCGGCGCTGTGACCAACAACGGTCTCTTCGCTGCGACGTCGATGAACTCGGCCACGCAGCCGTGCACCGTCACCGCCTCCACCGGCGGCGCGACGGCGACCGCGGCCATCAGCGTGTACGGGCCGGCATCGACCCTCGCGTGCTCGTCCACGCCGGCCGGGATCGTCGCCAACGGTGGCACCACCGGTGGCACCGCGATCGCGCGCGTGACGCTCAAGGACTCCAACGGCAACACCGTCTCCAACGGGACCAATGCGATCAGCCTCACGAATGTGACCCCGTCCCTCGCCACGGTCACCCCCACCGGCACGGTGGGCGCGACGAACGGCGTCGCGACCGCCTCGGTCGCCTCGACGCTGGCGGCCGGAACGATCCAGATCTCCGCCTCCTCGACGGGCCTGACCGGCTGCAACGTGCAGATCACAAGCGGCGCGCCCGGCTCGTCCGCGGCCACGCGCACGACGTTCACGAACAGCCCGATCGCGGCTGACGGCACCTCCACGACGCTCCTCCGGGTCGACGTGATCGACGCGAACGGGAACCGCAACACGTCTGACGCGTCGACCGTGATCACCGTGTCACGCGATTCCGGCGCGGGCGCGTGCAACGTCACGGCGCTCACGACCGGAACGGGTTCTGCGCCCGGTGCCAGCGGCGGTAGCGCCACGGCGGTACAGGGCCGCGTCGAATTCACCGTGACGTCGACCACCACTCCCGGGACCTGTACGTTCACCACCACGACGAACAACGCCTCGGTCGCGGGGAGCTCCGGTTCCCTGGTGACCCAGATCACCGGTCCTGCGAACAAGCTGCAGATCAGCAGCAACGACTCGCCGCACTCGGCGGCCGCCAACACCGGCTCCTGCACGACCGTAGGCACCGGTGACACGAACCCAAGCTGCACCCACATCGTCGTCAGTGTTCGCGACGCGAACGGCTCACCGGTCACGAGTGACACCGGTCGCACGATCACCGCGACGTTCGATACCAACAGCTGCACCGGAGCCGGCGGCGGCGCTCCCGCCGTCAATGCCTCCACGACGACCTCCGGAGGCCTCGCGACCTTCGCGATCAGGAGCGCCGGCGCGTACTCAAGCTGCAACATCACCTTCGCGGCCACCGGTGTATCGGGCGTGAACACCACGGCAGTCTGGACCCCAGGTGGCGTGACCCAGCTGACCTGTGCGTTCTCCCCGACCCCGATCGTGTCCGACGGAAGCTCGCAGTCCACCGGCGCGGTGACCGCGGCTGACGCGAACGGCAACGCCGTTTCCAGTGGCACCTTCTCGGACAACTTCTCGCGGACGAGCGGTGCGGCGACGAGCCAGATCACGACGAGCCCGCAGACAACGACCGCCGGCGTCGCGTACTTCATCGTGAAGTCGCAGATCGGCGTCTCGGGCACGGATACCTACACCCCGTCGATCTCTTCCGGCACGTCGATCCCCGCGTCCAGCTGCATCGTTCGGGTCAACTAAGCAGTGCCTTCGTGATCGGCCCAGCCGGTCACACGAAGTCGAAGGGAGGCCCACTCGGGCCTCCCTTCCGTCGTCTCCAGCGCCTGGCCACCGTCGGATCAGCGCTCGTCCTCTCGATCGTGATCCTCGCGTCGTTCGGCTCGCCGGCCGCCGCTGCGCCGATCGCAGGCCGTGGCTACGACGCGGCCTACTCCGGTGAGTCGGTCTTCACGTCTGCCGGTCCCGGGGACCGCGGTCAGATGTCGGCGATCTTCTTCAATGCCGGGACCCAGCCATGGTCGCCCGGCGTCGTGTCGCTCCTCGTCTGCCTTGCGGACAAGGTCACCTGCAACGTCCCGTCGCCGAACTCGGCGTACGCGAGGGACTGGTACTTACCGACGGCCTACGCGACCGTGGCGGCACCCGTTCTCCCGGGTCAGAACGGCTTCTTTGTCTACAACTTCCAGGTCCCCCTGAGCGCGCCGCCCGGGACGACGGTGACCTTCAACGGCGACGTCGGCCTCACTGCGACGGGCGCGCTGCTCCATCCGTCGGGCTACTACCAGCAGAACAGCGTCGCGCGCGCGACGGGCCTTTCCACGAGCGCCGTGTTCGACGCCGACCCGATCGCGGCCGACGCGGTCTCGACGGCCGCGCTCACGGTCACGATCGTCGATCCGTCGGGGCGGCCGGATGGCGCGTTCACCGCGGGCACGATCACAGTCACCCGTACCCCGGCGAGCGCGACCTACTGTCGCATCACCGACGTGCCGAACGGCC
>JANXXG010000357.1 GCA_025350745.1 Chloroflexota bacterium
ATCAACGGACGGCCTGCGCATGCTGTCACTCGGAAACGTCATGGAAGGCGGCAGAGTCAAGCTAATCATCGACGAACGATAGTCTCGGCCGCCAAAGGGACTGACGGCTTAAGGCATCCACTCACCGAATCCTGCTCAGGACGAGCGTTCACAAGAGTGCATTTCCCCATACCCCCCATCGCGCTCGATCCACACGCCACGAGTCCCGTTGACCATCACTTCACTGACCCGCTCGTCGCGGAGCAGCGGAGCGATCGCGCCGAGACCGAAGAATCGATCCTCGAAATACCGCTCGAGCGACCGTTGCTCTGCCGTCGAGAGCGCGATGCGCAAAGCGGCGGCGGCCTCGCGGATCTGGCTGCCGAGCTGCTCGATCCCCGGCCGGCCCAGAGGCGCCTCGCGAAGTCGGAGCACGAGCGCTTCTTCGAGGCGATCCCGCACGGTGATCACGACGCGTCGATCGCGAGCAGCTCCGCGAGCTCGTCGTATGCCCGACCGAGCGCGCCGCCGGTGGGGCCACGCTGCTCAAGAGCGTCGCCGATCGCGCGTTCGTCGCGGGGCAGAACACGGAACGCCCCGTCGATGGCCGCCTGCGAACCGATGAGCCACGCGGACTCGGGCAGGGCCGCCGCCCCGAGGGCGGCGCTCGATGCGGCATCCGCATACGACAACACCAGGACCCGATCGCTCCGCGCGGCGCAGGCCTGGGCCCGATGATCGGCGAGCGGAGGCGCATCGACGACCACGAGATCGGCCAGCGTGCGCGCGACGCTGATGGTCGCGATGAGCGCTTCCAGCGAGGGAACGGCCGGCGCTCCGCCAATGAGGGTCAGCCGGGGCGCGACGGGCGTCGCGACGAGCTCGAGGTGCTCGGCGCGCAGCTCCGCGGCGAGGACCTCCAGCTCGGACCATGGCCGAGCGTCGACCCCCAGCCACCAGGCGAGCGCGCCGGTGCCGGTCGCATCAAGAGCGAGGACGCTGCCGAACGCGGCGAGCCGTCGGGCCAAGTTGGCCGCGCAGAGCGTGCGACCGACGCCCCCGCGCGCCGCAGTGAGCGTCACGACGCGCGTCCGTTCACGAGCCGGGTTCGGGACGAGCTCGACGATGAGTGGACCAATGGTCGCAGGGTCCGCCGATGCGGTCAGCCGGCTCGTGGTGGCACCGAGCGCGGCAAAGCAGGCGGCCTGCTCCGGCCTGGCGATCAGGATCCGCGGTACCGCCGGCGGGTACGACGCGGCCTGCTCCGCAGCGCCTGGATATCGCAGGTCCGCCAACACGACGCGCGGCGCGGACGACTCCTCGAGTCCCAAGGCAACGCACGACGAACGAAGCTCATCGCCACCACAGATAGCGACTCGGATCATCGCGTCGAGCGCAGCAGGGGGATGAGCAGCTGCCCGCTCGCGCGAGCGATTCCCAGCGCCGTCGCGTCGTCCGCCCCGGTCCCAAAGACCACCGCCCGATCGTCTGCGGCCACGACGACCAGGTCGAACGCGACGGCCGTCGCGCTCGCTCGATCACCCGGACGAAGGGCCAGGACATCGACGCGGTCGCCGGGCCGTAAGCCGGCGATCGGCGCCGCGAACCAACTGACCGGCACGGAGATGGCCCAGCTGTTCGGTGCGAGGGCCCCGGCCAACGTCGCCGCGGGCGCGCCGACTGCCGGCGCCGGAGCCCGGATGGCGATGGCCGCGGAGAGGATGATGAGGAACGCGCCGCCCGCGCCGAGCATCGCCCGGCGCGGAGGCCTCCGGCGCGCGGCGGCGGTCAGGGTCGGCAGCATCGGCTGTCGATCGACGCGCGCTGCCGGTGCCCGCCGAGCGCGAGGTCGATCTCGATCGCTCGGCTCGCAACTGAGATGGACAGATCCGTGATCGCTCCGCCCGCATTTGCGATGGCGAGCGCGTCCGCCGCCGCGCGGACGCGGGCCACCACGAGGCCATCGGCCACGAACGCGTCGAGCTCTGCACGGCTCGGGAGCCGTCGCGCGCCGCTGGTCTCCTCGTGCAGCGAGGCGAGGAACCCGAGCTGCGCGTCGGCCAGCGCCGCCCCCGCCGCTTCGACGGCCGCCTCCCCCGCGCGCCGCTCGCGGGCATCGGAGAGGATCCGGTCTTGCGCGCCGCGCAGGCCGACGATCGTCGCGGCGGCGATCCCGAGCGCGAGCACGGCCAGCACGAGTGCTTGCCCGTCGTCGCGCCTCATGGCGTCCACTCCATGGACCGGGCGGCCTCGCCGCGCACGATGAGCGGACCGACGAACGCGAACGGTGCCGCGACCGAATACCGGAGATGTACGAAGACGAGCGTGCCGCGCGGGTCGGAGCCACGCTGCTCCGCCGGCGGATCGATCGAGACCTGGATCGCTCCGATCCGAAGCGGCGCAGCGGCCGCTGCGATGCTGGCCCGGCCGAGCTGATCGTCATTCGTCAGCGCGACGGTCCGCGCGCCCTCGGCGGCAGCATGCGTGAGCGCGAGTCGCGCGACGCCGAGCTCCGAGAGCTCGCTGATCGCGAGCGCGAGGATCAGCAGTACCGGAAGCACGAGCGCGAACTCGACAAGAGCCTGGCCGCGTTCACCGCTCACTTGCGGCGGACCGCGCGCAGCTGTTGGAGCGCGAGGGGCCGGGTGACGACGCGGAGGTACGGCGCGCAGTACAGGACCACGCAGATCCCGGCACCGATCAACAACGTGACGAGTTCGATCGCGAAGGCAACCCCGCCGGCCAGGCCGGACTGACGCTCCGCAGCCGACCGCACCTCGACGCCGCGAATGTCGGCCGGGACGGCTCGGGCCTCGATCGTGGATGTGATGAGCCGGAGCGCCTCTGGGTCCCGGATGATGGCGCCGTGGCCGTCCGCGATGTCCCGAAGACCTGACGGGATCAACACCCGGGAATCCACTCCGGGATCCTTGGCGTCGTGTGCCGTCACGGTCCAATCCGTCGACATGCGCAGATCCAGGCGCGTCACCCCGGCCGGCGGCGGCAGGGGTCGGGTGCGAGCCAGCCCTTTGGCGGCATCGCTGCCCGGGTCGAGCTTCGGTGAGAAGGCCGCGCGGACCTCAAGGGACCGGTCTCCTGCGAGCGCGAGGGCCGACTCGGAGGCAGCCAGGGTCGCCGATCCGTTATGCGGCGCGGCGAGCGCGATGTACGTCGCGACCCCGTCGCGCGCCGAGAGCCCCGCCGCTAAGGCGCGATCCGCGACGGCCCCGCCCATCGAGTGCGCGATGACATGCACCGCCGGGTGCGTCGCGCCGATCGTGCGGACCTCGTCGCGAAGGTTGCGCGCGTTGACGTCGAGATCACCGAGCGCGTCGTAGGGAAATGCCGGGTCGGCGCCGAACCGGTAGATCTGGTATCGCGGATCGTCCCATAGCTTCGCGATCAGGGCATCGAATGTGGGGTCCTGGGGAAAGCTGTTGATCCCCGACACGAGGATGATCGCTTCCTTGGCGCTGGGCACCGGCAGGCGGAGCGGCGCGAGCTCGGGAGCCTCCAACGGCCGAAGCACCGTCCGGGTCGGACGGTCCGCACGCGGCGGGCGCGGCGGACCATCGTCCCCGGCGGCCAGGAGCGCCCCCGGTCCAAGGACCGCGACGGCGAAGACCGAGATCGCGCACAGCGCCCGAAGCGATTGCAGCACGACGCGATGACACGCCGGCGGGGATCAGGACAAAATAGGCCGGAAGACCGGTACGCGGGTACTGGTCAGGTGCGGGTCTTCGCGACCTCCGCGGCCTGCGCCCGCGCGGCGTCCTCATCGGTGTCGTCCAGCGGCGCAAGATCGACGGCGCCGTGTCGCCGGGCGAGGCCCCAGCTGATGAGCTGATCCGCGAGCCACGGGTTCTTCGGGAGCGCGGATCCGTGGAGGTAGCAGCCGATCAGCCTCCCCTGCACCGCGCCTTCGGTCTTGTCCGTGCCGTTGTTGCCGTGTCCGGCGATCACGCGACCAAGCGGCTTCGCGAGCGGGCCAAGGTAGGTGTATCCAGAATGGTTCTCGAACCCGATGAGCATCTTCCCGTCATCGGTCTCGCAGAGCAGGTTACCCACGAAGCGGACCTTGCCCGCCCGCGTCGTGACGTCCAGGACGCCGAGGCCGGGGATCGGCTCGCCGGTATCGGGCACGTACTCCTTGCCCAGCAGCTGGTACCCGCCGCAGACCGAGAAGACCGCGGCGCCCCCGGCGATCGAGCGCCGGAGCGCATCGCCGTTCGGCCCCGCGAGGTCCGCGCCGACGAGGTCCTGCCCCTGATCCTGGCCGCCCCCGAAGAAGTACACATCGGCCCAGTCCGGATCGAACCGCGCCTCGCCTGCGGTGAAGGTACGCGTCTCGACATCGATACCGCGCCACGCGGCCCGTTGGCTGAGCGCAATGACGTTCCCGCGATCGCCGTAGATCGACATCAGATCGGGGTACAGGTGGCCGATCCGCAGGTCCACTACCGGGACGCGTCGGCCAGGTTCGCGGTCTCGGCCTGCCAGAACGTCTCGGACCAGGCCGGCCGGAAGCCGAGCTCGGTGTTGATGCGGAGCATCGCCTCGTTCACCTTCGCGTTGCCGGTCCGGATGAAACGAGCCTTCGGCCAGTCGCGCAGCAGCCGCTCGAGCATCTCGGCCTTGAGCCACATGCCGAGGGCGTGACCGCGATGCGCGGGGGCGACGGCGGTTCCCTGCTGCGAGACGATCTCGGGCCGGGTCGGGGTGACATTGAGCTCGGTAAAGCCGATGCCCTCGGCGGTCGCCTCGTGTATGGCGATCGCGGTCCAGGTCTCGCTGCCGGCCTTTGTCATGAACGCGTTGCGCTCGCGCACACGCGCGACGTCATACCGCTCGTTCTCGAACGCGAGGTCGCCCTTCGGCATGTCGTTGATCGCTTCGTACGCCCGCGCGACCTGGGTCAGCATCGCATCGTCCGCGGTGGCCCAGTCGATCCAGACCAGCCGGTACCCGGCCGCCTTCGCCTTCGACGCGCTGATCGCGGCATGGACGGCCGCGCGGTCGACGGTCCGCACATCGAGCTGGTTGGTGTGCATCTCGAGACCGGGGGCCGCGCCCACGGCGCTCGCGAATGCGGCGCCCGCCGGCACCCGGTCGCTCGTCTGCGCTGCGAGCACGGTCCGGCCTTCGCGCGCTGCGCGCTCCGTGACCACATGCAAGAGCTGCCGACCGACGCCGCGGCGTCGCGCCTCGGGCTTCACGACGACACCCGCGAAGCCCATCGTGAGGTTCTCGCGATCCGAGACTTGGAGGATCGCGCCGCCGACGAGCGCGGTGGCTGTGTCTCGCGCGGCCCACATCAGGAACCGGCCGTCCGGTCGGACGGTCGTGAGGCGCTGGATGTACGTCGCGACGGGCAGCAGGGGGTCCTCGGGCACGCGCTCCCGGTCGTAGCCCTGGAGGAGCGCGATCGCGTCGTCGAGCGGCGAGCCGTTGATGCTCTGGATGTCCTGGAGGGGAAGCTCCCGGATCTCAAGATCTTTCATCGGCTAATCCTCCCAGAACTGACCGACGTATCCCAGCCGCGCGAGGGCGTCGCGGAGCGAAAGCATCGCGGTATACGTTGCGATGACCACGAGCTCCTCGCCGGGCGGCGTCGCGTCGATGGCCGCGCGGATCGCCGGCGCCCAGCCATCGACCACCGTGACCCGGTCCCTCGGAACGCCGGCGTACTTGAGGCGGAGCGCGAGGTCACGTCCGCGCAACCCGGTGATGGTCGCGTGCTCGATGCGCGGCGCCAGCGCTTCGAAGTCAGCGTCCCAGATCCAGGACACGTCACGCGAGTCCGCGTCGCGATCGTTCAAGGCCCCGAGGATGCGTGGCCGCCGCCCCGTCTCAAGCAGCGCCCCGATCGCGGCGTTGAAGCCCGCAGGATTCTTCACCAGGAGCAGCCGCAGTCGACGGCCCTCGGCTTCGACGATCTCGAGACGCCCGAACGCGGGCTTGAATGCCTTCAGCGCGCGGGCCGCGGTGGACAATGAGATGTCGAGCACCCGGGCCGCGGCGAGCGCGGCGAGCGCGTTGTATGCGTTGTACAGACCGGGTAGCGGCACGACGAGATCGTCGATCGCGCCCGTGACCGCTCCGGCGAGTCGGACCTCCGTGGCGTTCGCGCCGAGCCGCACGGCCGCGGCGGCGACGTCCCGGGGTGGCCGCTCGAGCCCGCAATGGTCGCAGCGCCAATCGCCGACGTGCGCAAGGATCACGCGCGTGTAGCGCAGCGGCGCCTTGCAGCGGGGGCAGCGGGTCGCGTCGCTGATCGCCTGAGCGACCGTGCCGCCGACCGCTGGATCATCGACGCCGAAGAACAGCACCGGGCCTCGGTGCGACTGGCCCAGATAGGCGACGATCGGATCGTCCGCGTTGAGGACGAGGGTGGTCGAGTCGGGGAGACCGGCGATCGCCTGGGCGATGCGTTTTGCAAGGGCGTCGATCTCGAAGTACCGGTCGAGCTGGTCGCGAAAGAGATTCGTGACGACGAGCACCCGCGGCACCAGGCGCGTCAGGACGCGTGGCACCGACGCTTCGTCGATCTCGAACACGCCGACATTGCCACGGAGCTCGCCGCCCCACGTCGAATCCGCAAGGAGCGCGGCCGCGATGCCTCGGTCCAGGTTCGACCCAGATCGGTTATGGACCGGCGCCCATCCGGCGGCGCGCACGATGTCGCTGAGCATCCGCGCCGTCGTGGTCTTGCCGTTCGTGCCCGACACGCACACGGTCCCGTGGGTCATCGTCGCGCTGAGCGACGCGATCGCGTTGGGCGCGAGGTTCAATGCCACGATGCCCGGCAGCGCCGTCGCTCCGCGGCCGAGGCGTTGGAGGGCGATGCGGGTCGCCTTGCCGGCGGCGACCGCGGCGATCGTGCGGAGAGAACGCGGGGTCACGCCGAGAACGTTAGGCGCCGGCCGGCTGGACCTCGCGCAGGAGGAGCTCGAGCTCGTCGACAGCGCGTCCGAGCCGGAGGGCCAGGGCTTTCGCGATGTCGCCGCTCGCGCTCGCATTCTGGAGCGTGCCCTCGGCCTCGAGCCGGGCAAGCAACGCGACGGCGCGCCGGAGCCGCCCGATCGTCAGCGATGCCGGGAGCGTGCGACGGAGGTTCGCGACGCGCTCTTCGACCTTCTCGAGGCGCCGCCTGAGCTCGTCTTCGAGATCCTCGTTCGCCATCGCTTCGAGGCGCTTCACTTCGTTCTGGAGAGCACCAAGATCGCGGGCCACGACCTGCGCCGCCTTCTCGAGCGAGTAGCCCTTCTCGAGGGCCTGACGGATCCGGATCACCTTCTCCATGGCGAACACGTCGTAGTCGTGGTCGTCATTCGTCGAGGGCTTCACCAAGCCCTTCTTCGTCCAGTAGATGAGCTGACGTGGGGTGACATTGCAGACCCGCGCCGCCTCGGCAGCGGAGAGCCGGAGGCGCTGGATGACCTCGCCATCGTTGGCGATGAGCACCTGCGCCAGGATGTCCTGCCCGTCGCGGTCCGTCACCGTGGCTCCCCTTCCCTGCACCCGCTCGGACACGCCCGGTCGCGGGAGGCGACGAGTGTGCTTGGAGGCCCTGAGCGTGTCAATAACTAGGACAGGTGGTCCGATACAGGACCATGGCACAGACCGAGGCTAGGACTTCTTCGCGGCCCGCTTCGGCGCCGCGAGGGCCTGGCGATAGGCCACCTTCGCGCTCACGTGATACGTCGTGATGCCTCGCGGACCGAGATCGGCCCACTGCCGGGCGATCTCAACGGCGACCGGCTCGCCCACTTCCGCACGAGCGGTCTTCACCGCCGCCTTCAGTGCCGCGTCCCAGCCGGTGCGCGCGGATCCGGTGGTCTCGTGCAGGCGAACGACGACCGGCACCTTGGCAGAACTAGCGGCCCTTTGGCGGGTAGCCCTCAAGGCCGTACTCCTTGATCTTGGCGTAGAGGAGACGCCGGTAGATACCGAGCATCTCGGCGGCCTTCGAACGGTTCCCGTTCGCATCGCGAAGCGCCTTCATGATCAGATCCTTCTCGAACTGCGCGACCGACTTCTTGAAGAAGGAGCTGTCGCCCTTGACCTCATCGCCGCCATCACCCTCTTCGCCCTCGCCGGCCTCGTGCTCGCCGAACGGAAGCTCACGGCTGGTGATGATCTGACCACGCGAGAGGACGACCGCCCGTTCGACGACGTTCTCGAGCTCGCGGACGTTGCCTGGCCAGTTGTATTCGATGAGCCGCCGGATGGCCTCCTCGCTGATCGCAGCGGGCTGGGCCGTCGCGCTGTAGCGATGCTTCGCGAGGAAGTGCTCCACGAGCGAGGGAATGTCCTCCTTGCGATCGCGCAGCGGCGGCATGTGGATGTTGATGACGTTGAGCCGGTAGTAGAGGTCGTCGCGGAACTTCTGCTGCTCGACGCTCTTCTGCAGGTCCTTGTTCGTCGCGCAGACGATCCGGATGTCCACTTTGATCGGCAGGTTCGAGCCGATGCGCTCGAGCTTCCGCTCTTGCAGGACGCGCAACAGCTTCGTTTGGGTGGCCACGGTCATCTCGCCGATCTCGTCCAGGAAGATCGTGCCCTTGTCGGCCATCTCGAAGCGCCCGCGGCGTTGGGTCATCGCGCCGGTGAACGAGCCTTTCTCGTGACCGAACAGCTCAGCCTCGAGGAGCGTCTCCGGGAGGGCGGCGCACGAAACCTTCACGAGCGGCCCAGAGCGGCGATTCGAATTGAAATGGAGCGCCTCGGCGACGAGCTCCTTGCCCGTGCCGCTCTCGCCGGTGATCAGGACCGTCGCATCGGCCTTCGCGACCTTGCCGATGGTCTTGTAGACCTCCTGCATCGCGGGCGAGTTACCGACGATGCGTTCGGTCTGGACGAGGGTGCTGATCTCGTCACGAAGGACTTCGACTTCGGCCGTGAGGTCCTGGTAATCGAAGACGCGCTTCACGGTGTGGGAGATCTTGTCGAGCTCAAATGGCTTCGTGATGTAGTCGAAAGCCCCCAGCTCCATCGCGCGGATCGCGGCGTTGGAGCTGCCGAAGGCGGTCATGATCAGGACGGCGGTCTTGGGGTTGGTCGCCTTCACCCGGGACAGCGCTTCGATGCCGTCGAGCTCCGGCATCCGCACGTCCATGATCACAAGGTCGGGGCTCGATTCCTTGACCTTTTCGACGACTTCGACACCGGTGGACGCTTCCACGACAGCGAAGCCCTCATCAGCAAGCAGTTGCTTGAGCAGTGAGCGGATCGAGGCGTCGTCGTCGGCGACGAGGATCACTTTCTGGGCCACTTGTTCTGTACGGTTCCTTCCCGAAAGGAGGCGCTTCGCGCCACCTTGACTCCCCGGCTACGCCATTGTTGTGCCGCAGAGCGTACATGTTGTCAAGTCTGCCGGTGGTCGAGGCAAGCTGACCCTCGAAAGTGACCGACTATCGGTCACGGCACCTGGCTGACCGAAGGGACAAATCGAGCCGCGAAGAGTGTTGTCCCAAGCGTTACAGCGCCGGCGATTGTGATCAAGAACCCAGCGTCGATGCGATCTGCGAGCACACCGCTGATGACGATCACCGGCAGCCAGGACACGTTGAGCAAGGCTATGCGAGCGCCGAAGACGCGCGCCCGGAGCTCCGGCGGTGTGACTTCCTGCGAGATCGTGATGTTCGGCACCACAAAGATGATGTTCGCGACGCCCATCAGGAAGAACAGGACCAACGCAGGCAGAAGACTCGGCGCGAGTCCCAGCAACATGAGCAGCAGACCGTAGCTGGCGAAACCGAAGAGCAAGAGTTGTCCCTTTCGGAACTGCGTCATGAACTCAGGAAGCGTGAGACCGGCAGCGACCGCGCC
>JANXXG010000362.1 GCA_025350745.1 Chloroflexota bacterium
GGGGCAGGACGGTGCGGTTGCTCTGCTGGCGCGTGTACATGCCCTCGAGCTCGTGCATCTCCTGCAGCGAGAGCCCGAGCAGCTTCAGCTTGCGGATGAACTTGAGCCGCCGGACGTCGTCGTCGGTGTACACACGGGTCCCGCCATCGAGTCGCTTCACCGAATCGAGCAGCCCGAGCTCCTCGTAATACCGGATCGTCCGCTCGGTGAGGGCGACCTTCGCGGCCACCTCGCCGATCCGGTACGTCGGGAGCCCGATCTCCTGCAGGGTCGCTCGCGCCATGCGTGCTTGCCTCCCCGGTCCGCCAGTTCACGTGAACTGGCGAAGAAGATACCTCGCGCAGCCGATCCGTGCCCGAATGGGCTAGCCGGCAAGCTCCCGGAGGGCGTGGGCGAGGGCGGTCGCACCGAGAACGGCGTCGTCGAGCGTCGCGAGCTCGTTCGGATTGTGACTCCCGCCGGTGGAGCGGACGAACAGCATCCCGGTCGGCACGCCGGCAAGCTGCGCGTTCTCCGCGTCGTGGCCGGCGCCGGAAAAGAGCTCGGGGGCCGCGACGCCGACCGACTGCGCGGAGCGCAGGAACAGGTCGCGCAGCGACCCATCCAGCGGCACCGCCGGCACGCGGGAGAGGACGTCGATCGTCGACTTGGTGCCGCGCGCATCACCGATCCGACGGATCGCCGCGCGCACGTCCCGGGCCAGCGCTTCGACGGTGTCCTCGCTGCGGGCCCGAAGATCGAGCGAGAAGATGCACTCACCGGGCACCACATTCTTCGCACCGGGCCGTACCGAGATCTCGCCAACGGTGCCGACCGCATCGGGCAGACCCGCCGCCGCGGCCTCGACCGCGAGCACCATCTCGGCTGCCGCGGCCAGTGCGTCCGCGCGCGCGGTCATGATCGTCGCGCCGGCGTGATCTTGGCGCCCGTGCACCGTCACCCGGGCGTGCAGGATGCCGACGATGTCGCTCACCACCCCGAGCGGGATGCCGGCGGTCGCGAGCCGGGGGCCCTGCTCGATGTGCAGCTCGAGGTACGCGGCCACATCGCCGAACGCGCGCCGCGCGGTCGTCGGATCGCCGCTCTCACCGATCGCGCGCAGGGCCTCGGCGATGGCCACGCCGCTCTGGTCAGCGCGCGCCGCCGCGTTGTCGGGCAGCCGGCCGAACGCTGCGCACGATCCGAAGAGGCCGATGCCGAAACGCGCGCCTTCCTCATCGCACCACCCGACGACCTCGACCGGCCGCTTGAACCGCAGGCCGTCGTCGAGCAGCGCCTCGACCGCCTCGACCGCGCAGAGCACGCCGAGAGCGCCGTCGAATCGCCCGCCCTCGGGGACCGAGTCGAGGTGCGAGCCGACCAGGATGGCCGGCCCCGCGCCGCCGAGGCGGCCGTAGATGTTCGCCGCGCTGTCCCGCCGCACGACCGCGCCGCGCCCGCGCAGCCATGATCCGACCAGATCGCGAGCCCGCTGTTCGTCCGGACTGAGACCGAGCCGGGTCACGCCGGTGCCGCTGCCGCCGATGGCCGAGAGCTCGGCGATATGCCGCTCGAGGCGCGCGCGATCGACGCTCACCGGATCGCCTCCGCCAGATGGGCCAGGTCAGCCGGTCGCAGGTCGATCCCGCGGAAGAGCTCGGCTTCGATCGCCCTCGCCGCCGCAAGGTCGGCGTCGCGCAGGTGGGCATGGTCCGGGTACCGCGCCAGCTGCTCGTCGATGCGTTCCTCCAGCGTGACCACGCTCTGGCCGCCCCTGCGATCGCAGTAATACACGATGCGCTCGGCGAGGTTGCGCGGGGCCGTCGCCGGATCGTGCGGGGCATAGACCGGATGGCGGCGGGAGAGCTCCGCGAGATCACGGCGCCCCTCGGCAGCGAGCACGAGCGGCCCGAGCAGGTGATGCGGTCGCCCGTCGCCGGCCAGGCGGGGGCTCTTCCCGATGTCGTGGAGATAGCCCCCCAGGCCGACACGCTCGGGGTCGATCGCTGCGCCCGCCGCCGCGTGAGCCCCCGCGAGGAGCGTTGCGAGCCGGCCGACCAGGGTCGAGTGGATCCGTAGCCAGTCGGGGTACGCGTAGCGCCGCTAATAGCTCTCCAGGATTCTGGGGATTGTGGACAACTCTGTCACTTACTTATTGACACTCATGCGGCCTGTAGGTACGGTCCCGCCGGGACGCGGAGGGTGGAAATGCAGCCTGGCGACGAACGCATCATCGCGCACCTGGGCTTTGCGAAGGCGATCGCCGCGCGGGCCCTCGACCCGCGATGCCAGGGCGCCGACCGCGAGGATCTGGTCGCCTGGGGCGTCCTCGGTCTGGTGCAGGCCGCGCGCCGGTATCGCGACGACGCGGGCGCGCCATTCGGGGCGTACGCCGCGCGCCGCGTTCGCGGGCAGGTGCTCGACGCGCTGCGCGAGCGCGATCCCCTCACCCGCGCCGCGCGGCGGGCCTACCGCGTGGCCCGCGAGCAGAACGCCGATCTGCCCCAGCCGGTCGTCGAGGTATCGCTCGACCGGTGCATGGAGGCGGGCCTCGAGGTGGCCGGCTGGGCTGCGCCCGGGACCGCGGGGGCCGGGCGGACGTGCTCCGGGAATGCCCGATGGGATCGGGTGGCGAAGGAGCTTCGGCACCTGGAGCCGCTCGAACGAAAGGTCCTGGTGCTCTCGTTCGCCCGCGGTCTGACGCTCAAGGAGATCGGAGCGCGCGTCGGGCTCAGCGAATCGGGGGTCTGCCGCCTGAGAGCCCGGGCGCTGCGCAACGTGCGCGCCCGGTGCGCATGAGAGACGACCGGTCGCACGACCCCGTCCGGCCGTGTGGCGCCAGAGGTGCCAGAGGAGCAAGAGGGCCTAGCGCGGCCCGTTCGCGTCGCTGCCGCGCGCGAGTGCGTCATCGACGGCGGCCCGAACGGCGGTCAGGCTGAACGGCTTCTCGAGGAACGAGTGCGCGCCCAGCTCCGCCGTGCTCCGCGCGAGGGCGGCGCGATCGCCGCTGATGATGACGATGGGGAGGTTCCCCGCGCCCGGGATCTCCCGGAGCGCCCGACCGACGAGCACGCCGGAGATGTCGGGTAGCAATAGGTCGAGCAGCACCGCGTCCGGCGTCGACCGCCGGGCGGCGTCGATCGCCTCCTGACCGGCGTAGGCCGTCGTCACCTCGTAGCCCTCCTCGACCAGGAAGTCGGAGAGCAGGTCACAGAGATCACGGTCGTCATCCACCACGAGGACGCGCGGGGTGCCCACCGTTCAGTAACGTAGGCCCTTATGTCGCGGTTGGAACAGGCGCGGTTCGCGCGGCTCGTACGCCGGGCCCTGATGGATCTGCCTGCGGAGTTCGGCGACCGCATGCGGAACGTCGAGATCGTCATCGACGACGAGCCCGAGCCTGGTCATGTGCAGGAGGGCCACGAGCTGCTCGGGTTGTACGAGGGCGTCCCGCTGACGGAGCGGGCCTACGGCGAGCCCTACGTGCCCGACCGGATCTCCATCTTTCGCGGCCCCATCCAACGGATGTCGACATCGCCGCGACGGCAAGCCCGGATCGTCCGTGACACGGTCGTTCACGAGATCGCGCACCACTTCGGCATCAGCGACGCGCGCCTCACCGAGCTCGGCCGCGGGGACCCTGATGAGCTGGTCTAGCTGACCTGGGCCAGCGCGCGGCGGAACTTCGCGAGCGCGGGACCCACCCCGTCCGGATCGAGGTACACCGCGGATCCCGCGACCAGCACCGAGGCGCCGGCCAGAGCGGCGGCCTTCGCGTTGTCCGGCTTGATCCCGCCGTCGACCTCGAGCTCGGCGCGGGAGCCGGAGGCATCGAGGGCCGCCCGCAGCGAGCGGAGCTTCTCGAGCGCCGACGGGATGAAGGCCTGGCCACCGAGTCCGGGGTGGACGCTCATGACGAGCACGAGGTCGACGTTCCAAAGATGCGGTCCGATGCGCTCGACCGCGGTCTCCGGGTTGAGGCTGATACCGGGCCGTGCGCCCGCCGCCCTGATCGCCGCGAGCGCGGCCCCGATATTCCCGGAGGACTCGACATGCACGGTGAGGTATGTGGCGCCCGCCTCGGCGTAGCGGCCGACCCAGTCCAGAGGCCGATCGATCATGAGATGCACGTCCAGCGGCAGGCGCGTGGCAGAGCGGAGATCGGCGACCATCTTCGGTCCGAATGTCAGATCCGGCACGAAGTGGCCGTCCATCACGTCCACGTGGATCCAGTCCGCGCCGGCGGCCTCGGCCGACGCGACGGCCTCCGCCAGGCGAGCGAAGTCGGCGGACAGGATGGATGGGGCGAGCTTCGGTGCCATCACCGCGTTCGCTTGTCCCTGCTCGTTCCGGCTGGCATCATTGACCTCCTGCTCCCCCGCTCTGCCTGAGAGGATTTGCCATATGTATAGGCCGCAGAACCTGCGGATCCCCGGACCGACCTTCGTCCCCCAGACCGTCCTCAACGCGACCGCACGACCGATGATCAACCACCGCGGACCTGAGTTCGCGGCGCTCATGGCCGGCCTCACCCGCGCGCTCCAGGACTACCTGAACACCCAGAACGACGTCCTGCTCGTGACCGCCTCGGGCTCGGGCGGCATGGAGGCCGCGATCGCCAACACCTTGTCGAGCGGCGACCGGGTCCTTCTGTTCGTGAACGGTGCCTTCGGCGAGAAGTTCGCCTCGATCTGCAAGGCGTATGGCGTCGATGCCCGGCGCGTCGACGTGCCCTGGGGCCGCGCGGTCGAGCCGGACCTCGTCCGTGACGAGCTCGCCAAGGAGAAGGGCAAGGACGCGGCGAAGGCTGTCCTCATCACCCACAACGAGACCTCGACCGGCGTGCTGAATCCGCTCAGGGAGATCAGCGAGGTCGTGCGCGAATCCGACAAGCTCCTCATCGTCGACAGCATCTCCGGCGCCGGTGGCGTCGAGCTCCTGGTCGACGACTGGGGTCTGGACGTCGTCGTCAGCGCGTCGCAAAAGGCGTGGGGCGCGCCTCCGGGCGTTGCGATCGTGACGATGAGCGAGAAGGCCTGGAAGGCCTACGAGCGATCGACCCTCCCGAAGTCGTACTTCGACCTGCGGGCCCACAAGGCCGCCCTCGAGAAGGGCGCGACCCCGGCGACGCCGGCGGTCAGCGTGTTCATCGGCCTCCAGGAGTCGTTGCGGCTGATGGCCGAAGAAGGGCAGGACGCGATCATCAAGCGCCATCGGGATCTCGCGCACGCCACCCGTCGCGGCCTGCAGGCGCTCAACCTCGCCGTCTTCGGCGACGAGCGCTACGCCTCGCCGTGCGTCACCGCGTTCCGCATGCCGGCGCGGGTCGACGCGCGGAACCTGATCCGGATCCTGCGCGACGACTACGACACCGTGATCGGCGGCGGCCAAGGCCGGCTCGAAGGACAGATCGCCCGGGTCGGTCACATGGGCTTCGTCACGCTCCAGGACATCGTCGCGTTCTTCGGAGCGCTCGAGCCGGCGCTCAAGGATCTCAATCAGCCCGTCGAACCGGGTCAATCGATCTCGGCCGTGCTCCGCGCCTACGCCGAGACCGCCGCACCGCCGGCCCGCCCGGCCCGCGGTGCCGCGCGCCGGGACGGCGCTGATCCAGTGGCCGCGCGCCGCTAGCGCGGCGAACGCAGGATGGAAGCAGCGCGCTTCGAACGCACGGTCCGCACGGAGTCGAGCGAGATCTTCGCGATCTACGGTGGCGCTCGCCGTGTGGGTCGCGTCGATCTCCACTACGGACGGTTCGAGGTGAACGCGACGCTGCTCCTCGAGGTCGACCTCACCGACGACGAGCTGCAGGCGCTCATCGATCAGCTCGATGAAGAGCTGGTCCAGACCCACGACCCGGAGCGCGAGGACTTCCTCGTGACCGTCTTCAAGTCCGAGGAGCTCGGCTTCTACTCGGACGAGTTCGAAGAGGACGATGACGAGGACGAGGACGACGACAGGTAGCTGACGAAGCCCTCGCGGAGCGATCGCGCCTCGTAGCCGAGCTCGGTCCGGGCCTTCGCGTCGGTCGCCCAGAAGGTCACGCCGTCGGCTGACCGCACGACCTCCGCCACATCCGGCCGGAGCCGCGCGGCGAACCGCAGGATCCCCGCGGGGACCTCGAGCCGCGGGGCAGCTTTGCCCCCGAGGCTCGCCGCGACGCGGACCGCGTCGCGGAGCCGGGTGATCTCGCCACCCAGGACGTACGACTGGCCCGGCCGGCCCCGATCGAGGGCCGCCACGATCCCGGCCGCGACGTCCGCGACATGGACGAGGCTCAACCCGAGGTCACCGAAAGCGAGCACGGGCAGCTTGCCGGCGGCCGCTCGGCGCAGTAGCGCGCCGATGCCCGAGTGGTCGCCCGGCCCGTAGATCTGACCGGGCTGCGCGATCACGACCGGCAGGCCGCGGGCGTTGAACCCTTCGGCCATCCGATGGGCCAGGGTCTTGGTCTCGTCGTAGTACGAGGTGTAGCCGCTCGTCCGCTGATAGGTCTCATCGACCGTGGCGCCCTTCGTGTCGCCGAAGACGACGATCGACGACACGTGGACGGCCTTCGGCACGCCTGCGGCGAGGGCCGCCTCGAGCACCCGATCGGTCCCGTTGACGTTGGCCTCGTACAGGTCGACCCGGCGCGGGGCACCGATGCCGACCTCGTAGATCGCACCCGCGTGGATCACCGCGTCGCAGCCGTCGCAGCCGCGGCGCAGCGCGTCGGGATCGGCGAGATCACCGACCACGACGTCGCGGCCCGACTTCCGCAGCAGCTCGGCCTTCGCCGGATCGCGCACGAGCGCGACGACCGTGTCACCGCGGGCCCGCAACCGCTCCGCGACGACCGACCCGAGGAACCCGGTGCTCCCGGTGGCGAAGATCCTCACGTGACGTCGGCTTCGATCGCGCCGGACAGCCGAACGAGATCGAGCGGCGCGATCGGGAACACCGCGTCCGGGAGCCCGGCCGCGGCCCACACGGCGGCGAAGTGGAGGAGGCCGCGATCGACCATCACGCGCACCTCGGTCGCGTGCGCGAACGGCGGCACGCCGCCGATCGCGTATCCGGTCGCGGCCTTCGCCTCGTCCGCCGTGGCCCGGCGGACGCCGGTCGCGGCGAGCACGCTCTTGAGCTTGGCCTCATCCACGCGCGCGGCGCCCGAGCACAGCACCACCACCGGAGCCCCGTCGACCAGGAAGACGAGGCTCTTCACGATCTCCGCGACGCTGCACCCGATCTGGAGGGCCGCATCCTGCGCGGTGCGGGTCGTCGCGGCGAACCGGGTCACGGCGATCGCGACGCCGCCCTTGGCGGCGTGCGCGCTGACCCGAGCGACGTTCGGATGCTCGATCGTCAGCGGATGAGCTTCGAGACGGCGCGGACGATACGCGTCGGGAGGAGCGTGATGAGGACCCGCGCGATCCTCCGCCAGGCAAGGGCTGCTGCGTCCCGCTCCGCCGCGGTCGCGCCGCCCGGCGCATACCGATCCTGCACCCGTGCGTGCGCGATGGTCCGCAGCGGCTCCTGAACGTCCGGGATCTCGCGGCCCATCGCGTCGGCGTACTCGTACGGCGTCTGCGACGGCCGGGGCGCGTGGCCGGCGTAGGCACCGAGCAAGCGGGTCTTTCCCCACGCCGAGTCGATGACCGGCAGCCCGCGGAACCGGAGCTCGAAGCGGATGAGGACGACGACCAGCGCGAGGATCAGCAGCGAGACGAGCGCGAGCGCGGGCCGCGGGTCCACGGGCTGCCGGACGCTGCCGCCCACGTTCGGCGGCGTGTCGTCCGACCCGCCGGCGCCCGGATCAGGCTCGACGTCGCGGCCGTTGATCCCGGTCCGGTCCTTGACGTCGGGGCTGCCGGTGCTGCCGTCCGGATTCGTCGTGCCGCTCGGGGGCGCTGCGTCGGTGCGGTCGATCGGAAGCTCCGAGGGGGTCGGCTCGAATTCGATCCAGCCGTACTGCGGGAAATAGGCCTCGACCCACGCGTGCGCGTTCAGCTCTTTGACCGCGTAGCGATTGGAGATGTCGAGCTCCCCCGAGGTGAAGCCCTCGACCACGCGCGCCGGCACGCCGACCTCGCGCAGGAGCACGGCCATCGACGACGCGAAGTACTCGCAGAAGTCAGCCTTGAGATCAAAGAGGAAGTAGTCGACGGGATCGCGACCGGGCGGCGCGGACTTCACGACCGTGGAGTAGCGGTACGTGTTCCGCAGATAGGTCTCGACGGCCTCGGCCTTGTCGTACGGCGTGGTCTTCGTGGCGGTGATCGTCTGGGCGAGCTTCGCGACGCGATCGGGAACGCTGGAGGGAAGCTGGAGGTATTTCGCCCTGATGACCGCGGGGTATGCGGTCGTCGCCTTCCGGAGCTGCTCCTTCGTCGCGGTCGACACGAGCGACGACGTCGTGTACTTGGTCTGGGCATCGTTCCGGTTGATCGCCCGGAGTGACGTCGAGTACGCCTTGTCGTCGCCGGTCTGGAACTGGAACGGGACATTGACCTTCGCCGGCTCGTTCGCCCCGAACAGCAGGTTGGCGTGCGGTACGACGATGCTGAACGTCGCATCGAGCTTGGCCCGTTCGAGGAAGTTCGGGACGACCTTCTCCGCACGATCGGTCTCCGTCGTGCGCCAGCCGGCGCCGGTGTAGAAGTCGTATGTCACCGCGCGCCAGAAATGCGGTGCCGGCGTATCGACGTAGAACACGATGCGGTCTCCGAGGTTCGGCGCCTGCCCGAGGCGGATCGCGTCGGAGAACGACACGCCCTGGAGCCGGCTCGGGCCGGAGACGCCCGCGAAGAACCGCTGCCACTCGGTCTGGACCCGGTTGTACGGACCATCGAAGGTGTTGAACGCGTTCGACACGAGGTCGGCCGCCGCGACGCGAGGCGTGAAGAAGGCGAGAAGGATGAGCACGAACGTCCAGGTGAGACCGCCCCGCAGGATCCGCCAGTCCATCTCCCCGGCGGGGACGATGTTCTGCCGCTCCCACCGCTCGGTCAGATTCACGATGTGCAGCCGGGTCAGCAGCACGAGCGCGCAGAGCGAGAACAGGATGAGATCGAAGAACAGCGAGGTCAGGGCGAGCGAGACGTTCACCGTGAGGCACACGCCGGAGAGGACCACCGCGTCCCACGGCCGGTGCTCGCGAGCCAGCGCGAACGCACCGACGTATGCGCCGGCCCAGCAGGTCGCGCCGAGCAGCAGCACGAAGGTGCTCGGGTCATTCGCCGACTCGCCGGCGAGGACCTGCGTCATCCAGTTGTTCACATGGGTCGCGAGCTCCACGGACTTGCCATGCAGCGTCGCGCCGTTCGTCGCAGCGATCGTGAAGATGACCACGACGAGCGCGCCGGCGAGCGTCCCGAGGACGGTCGAGCGGCGCGGCCGCATTCGGCCGTTGCCGACGACGGTCCCGAGGATCGCGCCTGCTAGCGCGATGTAGGGAAAGTGGCTGCTCGCGTCGACCCATCCGGCCTGCGCGAGCGAGGCCGGGTAGATGAGGATCAGGAGCAGGTAGACCGCGAGTCCGGGCCACCCGCCGCGGAAGGTCAGCCGGCGGCGATCGACCGGAGGAAACAAAGAACGGCGGGATGAGCGAAGGAGGGCTTTGCCCGACTGAGCGAATCCATCAGCCATGAGCATTCACCGAGGTCTTGACCGAGGTGAACGAGCAGGACCGTCGCATGGTCCCCAGCAAAAGCTCAGGCGATCGCATTCATCGTCTCGTGGAACAGATCCTCGACGCGCATGTCCGGGAGCAGATGCGCGGTGCGAACGCCCGCGACCGCGAGCTCGCCGAGGAGCGCGTGGCGCCGGGCGCGATCGCGCTCGTCGGTGTCCGCGGAACCGATGAGCACCGCCTGGGTCGCGATCGACGATTCGCGGAAAGTGCTGGCGGGGCGGACCCACGCCCGGTCGAGTGACGGCGTGATGAGCAGGACCGAGGCGCCGCGCCGGATCCGGGGCAAGCTCTCCACCATGACCTCGGCGATCGTGCGGGAGCCGCCCACCGAGACCTCGGCGAGGTACTGCATGAGCTTGCCGAACTGCTTCGTTCCGCGATCCGGGTGGAGGAGCTCGCCGCGGACGCCGGTCGTGATGAGGCCGACGTTGCGATGCTCGTGCAGGGCCTTCGCGACGACCGAGGCCGCCACGGTCACGGCGCGCTCTTCGGTGGAGCGCTCGCCCTCGCCGCGATGCCAGTGCCGCTCGAGATCGAGGTAGATCCACAGGTCGGCGGTCTTGTCGAGCTCGAATTCCTTCACGAAGAGGCCGCGGTGCCGCACGGACGAGGGCCAGTGGATCCGATTGACGGCATCGCCCGGCCGGTAATCGCGGATGCCCATCACCATCGATGTCGATTGCAGGGACCGTTGACCGGTGAGGACATTCCCCTCGAGGAACGATCCGGGCAGCTGCCAGTACGGGAGCGGGAGCACGCGCGGGTACACGAGGACCAAGGCGTCCGCGGGCACCCGGGCCACGGTCGCGAACAGGCCGAACGGATCGCCGGAACGCAGCACGATCGGGCCGAGATGGAAGCGGCCGCGCCGGTGCGCCGTGACGCTGACCTTCCAGCGGCGGGCCGTTCCTCGGCCGTTGATCGATAGCACGCGGCCGGTGAGCGGCTCCGGCCAGTTCGACTCCTCGCTCACCTCGACCCAGAGCTTGCCGAGACGGTGGTCGTTGCGAAGCTCGTAGCCGAGCTCGATCTTGTCACCGAGGTGGGCGTAGGCCTGGCCAACGGTCCGCTTCACCGTGAGCCCCTCGAGCGTCAGGCGCGCGGTGACCCACATCGCCGCCCCGATGAAGAGCAGCAGGTATGAGAGATAGCTGAGCAGCTCGACGCCGCTCGAGACGGCGGCGAGGAACAGCCCGACCCAGAGGACCGCGAAGTGCCAGGGACGCACGATCTAGGCCCGCAGCGCCGTCGGGGACCCGACCTCCACCGGCACGCTCGCGAGGACCTCGGCGATGACCGTGGTCTGGGCGAGGTCCTTGAGCCGCGCCTGCGGCTGAAGGATCAGCCGGTGCGACAACGTCGGGCCGGCGAGGGCCTTCACGTCGTCGGGCACGACGTAGTCGCGTCCCTGGACCGCCGCGTACGCCTGTGACGCGCGCGCGAGCGCGAGGGTGCCGCGCGGCGACGCACCGAGATAGACATCCGGGTGCGAGCGCGTGGCGCCGACGACCGCGACGATGTAGTGCTTCACGCCCTCGGCGAGATGCACGTCACGGGCGTCCGCCTGCGCTCGCAGCAGCTCATCGGCGCTCATGACCTGGCTCAGGCTATCGAGGGGGTGGTGCACCCGCTGGGCATCGAGGATGTCGACCTCTTCCTTCGGCTTCGGGTAGCCGAGCTGCAGCCGGATGAAGAATCGGTCGAGCTGGGCCTCCGGCAGCGGGAACGTGCCTTCGTACTCGATGGGGTTCTGCGTCGCCATCACCAGGAAGGGATCGGGGAGCCCGTAGGTCGTCCCGTCGACGGTGACCTGTCGCTCCTCCATCGCTTCGAGCAGCGCTGACTGGGTCTTCGGCGTCGCACGGTTGATCTCGTCGGCGAGAACGATCTGGCTCATCACCGGACCGGCCCGGAACTCGAACTGGTTGCTCTGCTGATTGAAGATGGACACGCCGGTCACGTCGGACGGCAGGAGGTCCGGCGTGAACTGGATCCGACGGAAGCTGCAGCCGAGCGAGCGGGCGAGCGCCTTGGCCAGGACGGTCTTGCCGGTCCCCGGCACGTCCTCGACGAGGATGTGGCCGCGGCAGAGGAGGGCGACGATCGCGAGCTCGACCTCGTGGTGCTTGCCGAAGATGACGCGTTCGACGTTCTCGGCGACGCTGGCGACGCGCTGGCTCAGTCCAGAGCTATCCAACCGGCGAATTCTCCCCTCAGATCCCGCTTTCCCATCGCTCATGGTACGGGCTTGCTCTTCATAGAACGGTCCAACGACCCCGACGGTTCAATCAGTACCGTTTCGGGGCGGTGATGGTTCCCGCGTCGGCTGCGCGTCGTGCTCGACCGGTCGGCCTACTTGCCGAGGGCCGCCCGCATGACCGCCCCGCCCACCGGCGCGGCGTCAACGCCGCCCTGGCCCGCGTTCTCGATGATCACAGCGACCGCGATCTGCGGATCCTCCGCCGGCGCGAACCCCACGAACCAGCCATGCGGCGAGCCGCTCGGGTTCTCGGCCGTACCGGTCTTGCCCGCGACATGGACGCCTGGGATCCTGGCCCCGAACGCGAATGCCCCGGGTGCCTCGACCGCCGCCACGAGGAGGGCGGTGAGCTTCGCCGCGGTGTCCGCCCGGATGACCTGGTCGGCCGCGCCCCCGCCGATCGTCCGGAGGACGCCGCCGCTCGGGTCACGGATCTCCATGACGTAATGCGGCTGGACCGCGACGCCGTGATTCCCGACGGTCGCTGCGACGAGGGCCATCTGAAGGGGCGACGTCAGGAGCTCACCCTGTCCGTAGCTCGTGTCCGCGACGAGGGTCGGCCGCTCCAGCTGACCGCTGTTCGAGAGCTGCCCTTTCGCGGCGGGCAGATCGACGGCTGGGACCCTCCCGATGCCGAACCGCTTGGCGTACTCCGCGAGCTTCGCGCCTCCGATGGTCAGACCGAGCTTCGCGAAGTAGATGTTCTCGCTCCGCTGGAAGGCGAGCGACATGTCGAAGTCGCCATGCGCCCCGGACGACGAGCGGACGAAGTAGTCCCCCCAGGACCGGTCGGCCTGGTAGGGGTCGTCCACGCGGATCTTCTGGTCCGGGTTGACCCCGTTCTCGAGCGCGGCGGCCGCCGTGATGATCTTCATCGTCGACCCGGGCGGATAGAGGCCCTGCGCCACGCGATTGATGAGCGGCTTGTCCGTGTTCCGGTTCAGCTGATCCCAGGCCGTGTCCTGCTGCGCCGGATCGACAAGGAGATTCGCCTCGTAGTTGGGCAGGCTCACCGACGCGAGGATCCGCCCGGTCTTCGGATCGAGCGCCACGATCGCGCCGCGCCGGCCGGCCAGCGCGGTCACGGCGGCCTGCTGGATCTTCGGGTCTATCCCGATGACGACCGAGCCCGGCTCGGTGCGGACGCCGAGGTAACGCGCCCGCCACTGACCGACGAGGTCGGAGGGATCCTGGCCGATCAGCGATCCCTGGTACGCGGCCTCCACGCCGGAGGCGCCATACTTGAACGACGCGTAGCCAACGACCTCCGCGAGCGAGCGGTCGGTATAGCGGCGCCGATAGGAGTCGGCGTCGCGCACCGACGCGGCGAGCACGCGGCCCGACGCGTCGACGATCCTGCCGCGCGGCCGGTCCCGCACGGCCGCGATGAGCCGCGGGTTGAATGGGTCAGCGTTCAGATCATCGGCCGCGACCAGCGACCAATACCCGACGCCGATGCTCGTGACGAGGAAGGCGACGGCGATGACAAGAGTCAGCCGCCGGATGTTCGCGGCGATCGTGCGGCTCATCGCCGGACCCGCGCGGTGATATCGCTGACCCGGAGGAGCAGGCCCACCAGCATGAAGTTGGTGACGAGCGAGCTCCCGCCGTACGCGACGAACGGAAGGGTGATCCCCGTCAACGGGATCAGCTTCGCGTTCCCGCCGACGATGACCAGCGTCTGGAACGCGATGATGAAGGACAGGCCGGCCGCGAGGAGCTGCAGGAAGGTCGTGGGCGCCCGAAGAGCGATGAGCATCCCCCGGTAGACGAAGACGAGATAGAGCGCGAGGAGGGCGAGCGCGCCGACGAAACCGACCTCCTCCGTGAACGCATCGAACACGAAGTCGCTCCAGACGACCGGGATCCGCTCGGGCATGCCGTTCCCCAGACCCGCGCCGAACAGCCCTGCGTTCGCGAGCGAGAACAGCCCCTGGGTGAGCTGGTACCCCGTGTCGAAGCGCAGGTCGCTCGAGAACGGAGCCAGCCACACGTCGACCCGGGCGGCCACGTGGTTGAAGGCGTGGTACGCCACGAACCCGCCACCGACCAGCAGGAGCAGCCCGACCACGACATAGAACGGCTCGCCTGTCGCGAGGTACAGCATCGCGAGAAAGATCCCGAAGAAGAGGAGCGTTGCTCCGAGGTCCTTCTCGAACACCATCACGAGCATCGCGACGAGCCACATGCCGACGATCGGCAAGAGGTACGGGAGCGGCGGCACCGGGATGGGACCGATGCGCCGTGGCGGCGTCGACAGCATCTCGCGGTGCTCCTCGAGGTACGCCGCAAAGAAGATGACCAACGCGATCTTGACGAGCTCCCACGGCTCGAACTGGGCGATCCCGCGAATGCCCACCCAGATCCGCGCCCCGTTGATCTCGCGCCCGACCACCGGAAGGAGCGGCGAGATGAGGAGCAGCAGGCCGACGAGGGCCCACGTGTACTTGTATCGGGAGAGGGCCGAGAGGTCCCGGGGGATCAGGATCGTGACGCAGAACGCTCCGGCCGCGATCACCAGCCAGCTCAGCTGTTGGAGCAGCAGCCCCGGAGCGAGGCGCTCGACCAGGATGAAGCCGATCGCGGTGAGACCCACCGCGAGCGGCAGGAGGAGCTGGTCCCCCCGAAAACCGATGGACACCAGGAAGATGTGCAGCAGGCCGAAGATCGCGAGGGCGACCGCGGGCACGACGAGCTCGAGCCACGCGAACCGGCCGGATGCCGCCGCGACGACGGCCAGGTAGCCGGTGATGCTGAGCGCCGCGACCCAGACCAGGAGCTGGAGCTCGTGGAGCCGGGCGACGGGCCGAGACCGCATCATCGACCGGTCATCGGCCGCTCACTGCACGCGCTCGAGGCGGAGCGCGATGCGGCCGACCTGGACCTGGTCGCCATAGTGCACGCGCTCGCGCTCCCACACGCGCGTCCCGTTGAGCAGCGTGCCGTTCGTGCTGCCGGCATCCTCGAGCCACCACTCCCCGTCGGCGAACGACACGACGGCGTGCTTCGCCGAGGCCGCGTCGTCGTTGAGGACCACATCGTTCCCGGCGTCCCGACCGACGCTGTTCACCGCGCGAAGCGGCAACCGCTCGCCGACCCGCGGACCTCCAGCGTGGCTCAGGGTCACGACCAGGACCGCGAGACCGACCGACCGTGCGGCCATCGTGACGCGCTCCTCGGCGAGCGAACGCTGCAGCGTGCGGAACGCCCGGATGAGGAACAGGTACAGCAGGACCAGGAACGCGATCCGCACGCCCCAGAGCAGGACCGCGAAGGTGATCTCCATCCGGCTGGCCGCTAGCTCTCGAGGCGGACGTGTAGCTCCGCAGCACCGATGGTGACCCGGTCCTCGTCCGAGAGGACCATCTCCGCGATCCGGCGTCCATTGACGAAGGTGCCGTTGGTGCTCTGGAGGTCGTAGAGGGTGTACCGGCCCAGGCGCAGACGCACCTCGGCGTGGCGGCGCGACACCCGCCGATCGTCCAGCACGATGTCGTTCTTCGGATCGCGCCCGATGCTCACGGGCTCGGCGGTCAACGGCACCTCGCGCCTCTGCGTCCCTTCGCGGGCGAGGATCGCGCCGCGCGGCGCGCGCGGCTTGTCGC
>JANXXG010000208.1 GCA_025350745.1 Chloroflexota bacterium
GCTCGGCATCGTGACCGCGCTCTCACGTCTTCCATTCGCCACCGATCGATTGTGGGAGTGGGACTCCGTGCTGTACGCGCGGGCCCTGGAGCACGGGTTCCATGTCGATGACGTGCTCGCCGGATCGCGACCCCACCCGCCCGGCTACATCTTCTACGTCGCCTCGGCTGCGATCGGACGGGCACTCGGCCTGGACAGTGATCACGCCCTCGTCGCGGTCAGCATCATCGGAAGTGGCCTGGCCGTCGCGCTCTGCTACCTGCTCTGCCGGCGCTTTGCCGGACCCGGCCTCTCCGTCGCGCTCGCGGTGGCCTTCGCGGCATCTCCGCTCGTGTGGCTGCATGGCGAGGTCGCGATGCCATACATCCTGCTCGCCCCGATCATGACCGGTCTCGCCCTGGTCTTCCGTGACGCGCGAGGCGGTGGCATCCGGCAGATCGCGCTCGCGTCGCTTGCGTACGGCGCTCTGGCCGGCTTCCGTCAGGACGTGCTGCTGTTCCTGTTCCCCCTCTGGCTCTGGCTCATCGCTCCGGCGTCGGCGCGCTCGCGCCTCGCGGCCGCGGGTGCCCTCTTCCTCGGGGGCCTCGCCTGGTTCATCCCGTCCGCGGTCCTTTCGGATGGGCCGGTCGCCTACGTGACCCGATCGCTGACCCAGCTCGTGGGGCTCAGCGGCGTCAGCGCGAACGACGAGCGGTCGATCGCGCTGAATGCCGTCCTCGTCGGCGACTCTTTGTTGTGGGCCGGGCTTGCGCTGACGGTGCTGGTCATCGTGCTCGGACTCGCCCGGGCGCTCGCCGCCGCCCGCGGCCAACGGCTCGGGGATGAGCGCGAGGCACTCTTCTTCGGCCTGTGGCTCCTGCCGGCGCTGTCCTTCTATCTCTTCGCGCACATCGGCGAATGGGGCTTCGTGCTCTCTTTGGTGCCGGGGCTCTATGGCCTGCTCGCGTGGCTATTGCGACCCATCGCGGCCCGTTCCCTGGTCGCGCATCGCGCCGCGGTCGCGACGGTGCTCGCGAGCGCGGTCCTCGGGGCCGGACTGTTCACCCTCGGCGAGGATCCGGTGTTCTCCCGGGCATCTTTGGCCGCGCACGATCGGGCGACCGACGCGAAGACCGCCTATATCCGAAGCCTGCCGGCGGCCTCGACGCTGGTGCTCGCGTCCGCCGAGGCGCTCGTCGCGAGCTATTACCTGCCCGACCGCCCGATCCGCTACAGCAACGCCGCCGCGCACGCCGCGTTCGATCTCCGGATCGACGCGGCCACGACGCTCGTCATCTATGAGCGGGCGGCGCGGTCATTGTCCGGTGGGGCGTGGCGGGTCGTGACCGTCGCACCCGGGATCACCCTCGAGCTCGCCGATCTTCCAGCCGGCACGGTCCGGATCGGCGGCCCCGATCTGGGTGATGTGGGCAAGGTGAGCCGACCCTGACGCGAGCATCTTTCCTTGAGTCCGTACATCACTCGGCCGGCGTGGCGACGACCGGCCCGACCACCGGCGCTCGCCGCGCGCGGGTCTTCTTCGCGGGACGCTGTTCGGCGAGGAAGATCGGGATCGCCGAGGCCACCGCCAGGATGTACCCGAGGTAGTTCCCCTGGAAGTAGCGGCCGAAGAACAGGAACGCGAGCAGGGTCAGGGCGTAGCCCCAGAGCATTCGGGCAAGGGTCGGCTCGCGCCACAGGCGGTACATCGTGTACAGCGCGATCGGCAGGGCGACGGCGATCTCGATGGCGGCAAATGGGAAGTCCGCCTGCCGGAATGAGATCACGCCGAGCTGGAGCAGCAGCGCCGAGAACCCCATACCCGAGATCGGATACGTCCACGCGGCGCCTCCGGCGTTGTAGCGCACAACGTCGTCGTAGAACGCGTCCCAATCGTTCAGCAGGAACGGCGCAAAGGTCACGGCCAGCAGGATCGCGGCAGGGATGAGCGGGGTCAGCGCGCGGAGCGCGTCGTTCACGGTCCGCGGCTTACGCGTGGCGACGAGATAGATGACCAGGAATGGCAACAGGACGAGGGCATGGAGCTTCGCGGCCGCCGCCGCGGCGATGGCCAGCGCGCCCCATGCTCGGCGCTCGCGCTGGAGGAGCGCGATCCCACCGAACAGGAACAGCAGCACGAAGAAGTCGTTCCGGCCCTCGATGACGAACGGGAACAGCTGGGGGTTGAGGCCGACGAGCGCGACGAGCGCGATCTTGCGGTCGGTGCGCTTCGCCAACAGTGGCAGGATCGCGAGCGTCCCAAGGTACGCCGGTAGATAGAGGTACCGCTGGTCCCAGAAGATCCGAAGGTGGTCGAACAGCCACACGAACGGGATCGTGACCAGGAACAGGAACGGGAAATAGGTGAGGTGATAGAGGGCCGGGTTGTTCACCATCGGCCAGTAGTAGAGCGGCGTGTCGAGGTAGTCGGTCGCATAGGGGTTATGCCCGGCGAGCAGCTTGCGGGACGCCTCCTCGATCATGAGCGCTCCGTCGTGCACGTACGTGTACGACTTCCCGGTCTCGCGCAGCACGATGGAGGCGATCGTCGGGATGACCACGAACACCGCGATGATGGCGGCGAGGTGCAGCCAGCGCCGGCGTGGGGTGAACGACGCGCCGGACCTGCGGTCGCGCCACGGGTACCCGAACGCCATGGCGCCGGCGACCAGGAGGAAGATCGGTCCGGCGACGCCCGGGAAGAGGCGCCAGATCGTCTCGTCGGACGTCGCGGCGACCGTTGTGTGATTCGCGAAGAGCAGCAGCCAATTCCCACCGGCGAGGACCGCGACGACCTTCGCATCCACGGACAGGCCGCGCCACGCTTCAAGGAGCCCGCGGGCCAGCCGCTCCACTGCTCGGATGATCACTCGGTACGCCGCCCCCATGTCGACAGGATCGCCTCGGCCGATTCGGTGCGGAACCGCTCCGCCAGGGCGAGGATACGGTCGTCCGCCTCGCGCAGGACGAGCGTCGCAGCGGGTGTGCCGCGGAGCGTCTCGACCGTCAGGGCGTCATCCACGGTGAGCGCCCCGACCGCGAGCCGCCGCAGACCGCCGAGGTGCGCGGCCGATCCGATGGCGACGCCGATGTCCCGCGCCAGCGACCGGATATACGTCCCGGTGGAGCAGACCACCAGCAGCCGAAGGGCCGGCGCCTCCCAGCTCGCGATCGCCAGGCGCTCGATCGTCACGGTGCGCGGCGCGAGCGTGAACGTCTCACCGCTGCGGGCGCGCGAGTACGCCCGGCGCCCATCCACCTTGACCGCGGCGTAGGCCGGTGGCACCTGGGAGATCTCACCGCGGAATGGAGCCAGCGCGCCGTCAAGCTCCGAAACGGTGAGGCGCGGGATGTCGGCCATGCGGGTCGGCGCGCCTTCGCGGTCATCGGTCGTGGTCTCGTGACCGAAGGTGACCAGCGCCGCGTAGACCTTCGATGCCGTGTGCAGCGTGTCGGCGAACTTCGTGGCCGGCCCGATCAGCAGCGGAAGGAGCCCGGTCGCAAGTGGATCGAGGGTGCCGCCGTGGCCGACGCGCTTGGCTCCGATCACGCGGCGCGCGACCGCTACGACGTCGAAGGAGGTCCAGCCCGAGGGCTTGTCGACCGCCAGGACCCCGTTCGGGCCAAAGCTCACATGAGGCTCATGCGGGCTGTCGGGCGCGAGCGAGGCATTCGCGGGCGGCGACCAGGACGCGTTGGCGGATCGCGGGGTGCTCGAGACCGGGGATGAGCGCGCCGGCGGCTCGGACGTGCCCGCCGCCGCCGAAGGTCTGCATGAGGGCCGCCGCGTCCACCGAAGGCGCCGATGCCGACGTCCGGCACGACACCTTGACCGCGTCGGGGGTGCCGCCCGCGAATGCCTCGCTCGCGCCCGACAGCCCGCATGAGCCTCATGTGAGCTTTGGCCCGAACGGGGTCCTGGCGGTC
>JANXXG010000026.1 GCA_025350745.1 Chloroflexota bacterium
CGCGGCCGCGGCCAGCGCCTTCGGCCGGGTCCCGGTCTCCGACTCATCGAGGATCCCGTGAATGACCGCGACGTAGTCGGTGAGCAGGCCACGGACGCCGGCCGCCCCATCGCCGGTGTGCGCGAGGGTCTGCCCGTCGAAGGCTCGCTGTCCGAGGGAATGCATCGCCGCGGTCCCCCGCGCACGCGGCCCCGCCTCGCCAAGGGCATTGGCCGCCGCGATGTATGCCGACGCAGCGAGCGCGTTCCAGCCGGTGTAGATGCGCCGGTCCACGAACGGCGCACCGTGGGCAGCGCGGCCTGCGGCATCGAGGGTGTAGTAGTGCTCGTCCGCATCCTGCGAGCCACTGAAGGCCGCCACGTCCTCACGCCAGAGGACGGTGTCCATCCAGCGCATCACGTCTCTGGCGACCCGGTCGTATCCGGCCGCCGGGAACGTGCGATGGGCCTCGCTGTAGATCCACAGCAGCTCAGCGTTGTCTTCGAGCATCTTCTCGTAGTGCGGGACGCCCCACGCTCGGGTGGTCGAGTAGCGGAAGAACCCGCCCTCGAGCTGGTCGTACATCCCCCCGCCGGCCATCGCGGCCAGCGTCTTGTGGAGCATCGTGGCGACGGCTTCGCTCAGCGTCCGCCGATACTCGTCGAGCAGGAACCGGAGGAGCTTCGGCTGCGGGAACTTCGGCTCGCGGCCGAAGCCGCCGAACTCCGCGTCGTACTGCCCACGGATGAGCGCGCTGATCGAGCTCACGATCGCGGCATCGAGGTCACCCGGCTTCTGCAGAGGCGCATCGTGTTCGTGGGCATTCATCTCGCGAAGACGCGGCTCGAGCTGAGCTCGGTCGTCGCGCCAGGTGTCGGCGATGTCGCGCACGTAGCGGCGCATCGCCTCCGGCGGCAGGTACGTCCCGCCGTGCAGGATCTCGCCGGATGGGGTCAGGAATCCGGTCGTCGGCCAGCCGCCCATGTTGTACCGGCGGTTCACGTCCGGACGCTCGTCGTTGTCCACGCGGATCGGGATGTAGCGCTCGTTGATCCCGCGGATCACCTCGGCGTCGCTGTAGGACGTTTCGTCCATGACGTGACACCAGTGGCACCACACGGCGCTGATGGACAGCAGCACCGGCTTGTCGGCCGCGACAGCCTCGGCGAACGCCGCTTCGCCCCAGGGGCGCCAGGCGATCTCGTGCGCGCGATTCGGACGTGGGGAGAAGTGCAGGCTGGTCACGCATTCCCCCCCAAACAGAAGACCTGGGCGTGGTGGAGGCCTGATACCAGCATGAACCGAGTGTATTGACGGTCCGAGGAGTGCCCGGAAGCGTTGAACGGGACGCGCTGGGCCCTAGAATGAGGCTCGAACACCTCGAGGAGGACCGTCTTTGGCGATCGACACCACCCCGCAGGAAACGACCCCCAGCGACGCCGTCGTGAGCCTCACGGCCAAGGCGTCGGACAAGCTCAAGGAGATCATCGCGAAGCAGGGTCGGGCCGACCTTGCACTTCGCGTCTACGTCACCCCGGGCGGGTGCTCGGGCTTCTCGTACGGCATGACGTTCGCCGAAGGTGTCGAAGAGGGTGACACCGTCGTCGAGCACGACGGCGTGAAGGTCGTCGTGGACCCGATGAGCGCGATGTACGTCAAGGGCAGCGAGATCGACTTCGTCGACGCCCTGATGGGTGGCGGCTTCGCGCTGCGCAACCCGAACGCCGTGTCGAGCTGCGGCTGCGGCCAGTCGTTCAAGACCGCAGGCGACACCGGTACCGCGAAGGCCTGCAGCCACTGACCTTCGCAGGGGGCCCTGCCCCCTGCCAGCCCCGCATGTTGTGATCGAAAGGGCCGCCCCGAATGGGCGGCCTTTTCACTTCCAACCCTTCGGGGAGGCGGAGTCGGATACTTGGTTGCGCTAGCCCCAGATCGCACAGATCGGGATCGCGAAGATCCTCGGTCCGATTTCAAATATCCCGGGCCCCGTGTGAAGGACTGCCCCCGCCAGGAATCTGTCACCGAGGGTCTCGCGGAGAAAGGCAAGATGCCGCGCATCGCCGCTGTCTGGCGATGCAGACGCTTTTACCTCGATGCCGACGATCTTCCTCCCATGCTCGCCGAGGAGATCGATCTCGTGGTCGCCGTTCGCGTTCCGCAGATGGAAGAGCCGCGCCGCGCTGGCGTCCACATCGAGCTCAGGCCGGATCTGAGCCATGACGAAGGTGTCAAGAACACGACCGAACAGGTCAGAGTCGCTAAGGATCTCGCGAGTACCCATGCCAAGGGCTGCGCCCACCAGGGCCGGATCGATGATGTATCGCTTAGGAAGCTTGACCAAACGCTGGATGCGATTGCTTGCGTAGGCGGGCACTTTGTCGAGCACGTACACGTCCTCGAGCAGGCCGAAGTAGCGCTGGGCCGTCTTCGCGTCGATGCCGGCGGCGGTGTAGATGGTGGCGTCGGTTGGCATTCCGGCGGTGTTGAGGCACATCGCGTCGAAAAAGCGTCGCATGCGCGACGGATCCCGAATGAGGCCCGGTACGTCATGGGTCAACAGCTGATCGACGTAGCTCTTCAGCCACTGTGTGAGGGTCGCAGAGCTGTAGTCCATCGCGATGGGCTCGGGGAACCCGCCGCGAAGGGCAAGGTCGACGTAGCCAGTGAGGTTCGGTGCGTCTTTTGGAACGCGAAAAAGCGATGGATCTGCACGGCCGAGGCGTGCAAGGAACCCCGCGCCCTCGAGGTGTCCCGTTCGCTCACGCATGGTGAGTCCGTGCATCGAGATCCCGGTGATTCGACCCGTTCCTGCCCAAATCTTTTGCGCGGGATCACGGCGGACACTGCCTGTTAGGAGGAAGCGGCCCGCGTGCCCGTCCTTTTGAATCGACCGTCGGACGGCGCCAAGCACGTCAGGAACCTCTTGCCACTCATCGAGGAGGACGGGCTCGGGCTGAATGCTGAGCGCCGCGTCCGGGTCGGCGCGGAAGGCAGCGGCCTGGGCCGGCTGATCGAGATGGACCACCGTCTGGGCGAGCCTGGAGGCACTCGTCGTCTTGCCCGAGGCGCGCGGACCGGTGAGCAGGATGGCCGGAAGTTCGGCAAAAAGAGCGCTCAGCCGGCCATCCGCGAAACGCCCGAAATGCCTCGCCATATGCCCTTCCTCCTAATCCAGCATCACGCGACCTCCTATATTAGCATCTAGTTTCCACCTAAGTTAGCAGCGCTCTTAGTCCCGAGATAGCAGCCTGGCGGACCGGCGGGCCCCTGTGCGGTGCCTGCGCGCAAGCCTGTTCGACCACGTCGTTCGCCCGTTCCTGCTCAATACCGACGCCAATTCCGAAACCAGATGCGAATCAGTGCGGGGATCGCCCTGTGGCGCGACTCCTCATCGCCGCTGACGCATAGGCAATCACACCGAGTCCGGTAACAGACATCGCAATGCCGACGCCACGTGCGAGTGCCAGGTCCACGCTTAGGGCAATCAGGCCCCCACCGACGAGGATCGTTCCGGCGAGCGTGAATGTGGTCCGCACCATCCAGGGTGCCTGACGGCCACGCACGGCCGCGCGAGCTACGACAACGATGGTTCCCATCAGTGCGACGGCCGCGATGACGACCAGCGCCAGTCCGCTGTTTGCCATGACATTGAACCAGCTGCTAGTCGTGGTCAGAGTTCGATCAATGTGCAGCTCCACCGGAAGGAATGGCGGCGTGAAGTCTGCTCCAAAGCCAGCACCGGTCTGTATCCCGTAGATCGTCCCTTCATCTGAGTCGCCCCAGAACACATCGCCGCCGGCGACGACTCCTTCGCCGCCACTACCGCCGACTTGGGTGAAGGGCCCGCCGAGGCGCAAGCCACGCGGCGATGCCCAGAGATCCGATCAAGGTCAGTTTGCCTTGGCTCGGGATGATCGGATTCCCCTCCGGCCGGGCGTGAGCATCGCCCGTTCTTATGAGAACTCGCATTAGGACCCATCCGACCATTACGGCCAATGCCGCTGCCAGCGGTCCCACTGCACGTCCCGACGCAAGTCCGGCTAGGAGCGCGCCGGCAATGGCAATCGCACCAAGCACCGTACGCCGAATGCCAAGATCCACGTTCAACGTCCTAAGCCGAATCTCGGATACACGACTGGCTGCACAACAAGTCGATCGAGAGCGTAGCCGGCACCCCCGACGAGCGCAGTGGTCACGATGGCGCCAGTTACACCGGTGAGCGTGTGACGTGGGCGATGGTCGCCACGATCTCGACGATCTCGCTCGTGGACACGCCGTATTCGCGCTGGAGCGCGTGGTATGGGCGTAGAGCTCGTACGGCGCGCTCTTCACCGACGCCACGGCGAGCGCGAGCATCCGCTTCTGCTGGTACAGGATGGTGCGACTCGCCATGACGTGGGCCAGCTCCGCCTGGGTGACCATGAGGATCGCTGGACGGAGACCCTGGGCGCGGGCCGATTGGGTCATCGCCGGCGCCTTGGTGATCTCTCGCATCATCTCGTCGATCTTGCGGACCATCTCGCTCAGCTCGGACTCTTCGGGCAACTTGACCGTGGGCATCGTGACCCTCCTAGCGCCCCCACGACCAGTCTTCACGCAGGATCGCCCAGACCATCAGGTCGTGGAACGTGCCCTTCGCGTAGATCGCCTGGCGGCTGATCCCCTCGAACCGGCAGTCGCATTTCTCGGCCACGCGCCACGATCCGGTGTTCCGCGGATCCATCCGGATGACCACGCGATTGAGGGCCATCCGCTTGAAGCCGAACTCGATCATCGCCTTGACCGCCTCGGTCATGAGGCCCTGCGCCCAGTACGGCTTCGCCATCGCATAGCCGATCTCGGCCACGCCATGCTCCTTGTCCCACGAGCCGAACCCGCCCGTACCGATCAGCTTCCGCTCGGACTTCAGCTCGAGCCCCCAGTTCGCGACGCGCTTCTCAAGGTACGCATCGAGCACCCGGCGGACGAACTGCCGGGACTCGTCGGGCGAGGTGTGCGGCGCCCACGAGGTGTATCGCGCCACATCCGGATCGCACGCGTAGGCGTACACGTCGTCCACGTCGCTCGCGCGCATCCGCCGCAGGATCAGGCGGTCGGTCGCGACCTGCGGGAGCTGGCTGAAGACGTTCTCGATCTGCATCAGACGGTTTCGACCTCGCGGCGCCGCGAGAAGCGGCGGGCCTTGAGCTCGAAGCGGGGCAGGCTGCCGGGCTCGACGACGTCCAGCGCCGCGCGGACGCCGATGTCGCGATGGATCGCGTCGCCGACGGCGCGGGCCAGGCCGGCGGCGTCCGCGCCGGCACGCGGCTCGATGGTGCAGCGGAGCGCGTCCATCCCACGCTCGATGTAGGCCTCGATCCGGAACTCCACGATCTCGTCGAACCGTCGCACGATGCCCTCGAGCGCGCTCGGGAACACGTTGACCCCGCGCACGGTGAGCATGTCGTCGACCCGGCCGAGGATCCCGCCTTCGAGCTTCACCAGCGTGCGCCCGCACGAGCATGCTGATCGGACGGCGCGGACACGGTCTCCGGTGCGGTACCGGATCGCGGGCGAGCCCCACCGACCGAGGTTGGTCAGGACAAGCTCGCCCTCGCCTTCGTCGGCCACACCCCCGTCATCGGACCTGATCTCGGCGACGAATTCGCGCTCGATGAGGTGGACGCCGTCCCTGGCGCTGCAGCTGAATCCCGTCGCGCCGATCTCGGTCGCTCCGGTGTGGTCGAAGGCTGCGACGCCGAAGGCGCCTTCGATCAGGGATCGGGTCGCGGGGATCGATGCCCCGGGCTCGCCGGCATGGACCGACACCCGCAACCCGGACCGCGACAGCTCGATCCCGGCCTCGACCGCGACGTCCGCGAGACGCAGCGCGTACGTCGGTGTGCACACCAGCACCGTCGACCTGGTCGCGACGATCGCCGCGGCGCGCTCTTGGGTGGACATCGCCCCGCCCGAGATCGCGAGCGCGCCGATGTGCTCCGCGCCCGCGAATGCGGACCAGAAGCCGATGAACGGACCGAACGAGAAGCAGAAGAACACGCGGTCCGCGGCGGTCACCCCTGCGGCGCGGTAGATGGACCGCCACGATTCCTTCCACCAGGTCCACGACTCCGCGGTGTCGAGGATCCGGAGCGGCTGGCCCGTCGTGCCGCTGGTCTGATGCAGCCGCGTGTACCGATCCGGTGGATACGTCAGGTTCGTGCCGAACGGGAGGTGCGCGGCCTGGTCCAGTGAGAGCTCGGTCTTCGTCGTGAAGGGGAGCTCGGGCCACGCCTCGACGGTCGCAGATTCGCCAAGCTTCGCGCGGTAGAACGGATTCGTGCGGACGACCTCCGGCAGCATCGCCGCGAGTCGCTCCCGCTGCGCTGCCCGTCGGGCAGCGTCGGTCCAGGTCTCGCTCGGGTCGAGTTGTTCCATCAGGTGCATCGAACCGGATCTGTCATGCCCGAATGAGCCGCTGCGGCGAGCCGATGCGCCGGAGCTCCCCCTTTGCCTCGAGGTCGAGCTTGATGGCCATCCCGTACCACGACGCGCTTCTCGTGCGGTCCCAGCCTTTCGTCGCGTTGAGCCGTTTCTCGAGCGAGCTGCGGAACTCCGCGAGCGTCATGCCCTGACCGGTGGCCGAGAGCGAGGCGAGGGCCGCCGTCCGCAGGACGGCGTAGGTGTCCTTCGCGATCCGCGGACCCTTCTTTTTGGGGTCCGGATTGCGAAGCTGGATCCGATCCGCTGCGACGACCATGTCCTGCCTCCCCCGACGCCCGCTCGCGGCTCGCAGTGATGCTATCGGCGGCGCCGGCCGCCTGCCGTATCATCCACCGCACGCCGTATGGGGGAGAGTACGTACCGGGTCGTCCCGGCAGTCGACAAGGCAGCCCGGCTTCTCGCCGAGCTGCGTGAGCACGAGAGCCTCGGGATCTCCGAGCTCGCGCGGCGGATCAACGCGTCCAAAGGGACGGTGCGCGACATCCTCCTAACGCTCGCCTCGCACGATCTCATCACCCGCGACCGCGAGGGTCGCTTCCGCCGGGGCGGCCAGCGCTTCGATCTGACCCACCTCGCGCGACCCCACCTCGACGCGCTGCTCGCGGCGTTCGGCGAGACGGCGCTGCTCGGCATCGCCACCGGGGACGGCGTCGAGATCGCCGCCAGCGCGGAGCCGACGACCGATCTGCACATCAGTGCGCCATTGGGCCGGCGCCTGCCGGCGAACGTCGGTGCGCACGCGAAGGTCTTGAGCGGCGGCGCCGACATCGGCATCGACGATGAGGAATACCTCGCCGGGATCCGAGCGGTCGCCGCTCCCATCATCGACGCCCAGGGCAGACGCGTCGCGGCGCTCCTCGTGGTCGGATCGAAGGAGCGGCTCGACCTGCGGACGCTGCGGCGGATCGGCGAGCGCTGCGCGGCCGAGGCCGCAGCGCTGTCGGCGCAGCTTGGGCGGCGCGAGGCCGTGGCATGACGAAGGAGCTGCTCACCCTGCGCGTGAACGGCGAACGCCACACGGTCGCGGCCGAGCCGCACCACACGCTGCTCGAAGTCCTCCGCGAGGAGCTCCAGCTGACCGGTACGAAGCACGGCTGCGAGCTCGGAGAATGCGGAGCCTGCACGGTCCTCGCGGACGGAGTCCCGATCCTCTCCTGCCTCACCCTTCCGGTCCTGGTGTCCGATGTGGAGATCACGACGGTCGAGGGACTGGCCGACCACGGGACGCTTCACCCTCTGCAGAGCGCGTTCGCGGAGGAGGGCGCCGCGCAGTGCGGCTATTGCACGCCGGGGATGCTCCTGGCGGCGAAGGCGCTCCTCGACACCAACCCGCGTCCGACGCGCGACGAGATCGCGCAGGCGATCTCCGGCAACCTCTGCCGCTGCACCGGCTACACGGCGATCTATGAGGCCATCGAACGTGCGGCACGTTCGGCGAAGGCGACATGACCGACCGCCCGACGCTCTCGATCCTCGGCCGCCGCCTGCCGAAGACGAACGCGTGGGCGCATCTGACCGGTCAGGCGAAATACGCGGACGACATCATCCTGCCGCGGATGCTCTACGGGCGGTTGCTCCGATCGACCCAGGCCCATGCGCGGATCACCAAGCTCGATGTCTCGCGCGCGCTCGCGCATCCCGGCGTCGTCGCCATCGTGACCGGGAAGGACATGCCCGAAAAGATGGGAATCATGCCGTCCACGCAGGACGAGACCGCGCTCGCGGTGGACAAGGTGCGCTACGTCGGCGAAGCCGTCGCGGCCGTGGCGGCGCTGGACGAGGACACCGCCTTCGAGGCGCTCGCGCTCATTGATGTCGAGTACGAGGCGCTCGACCCGATCCTGTCGATCGAGGAGGCTCTCGAGCGCGACGACGTCAAGATCCACGAGACCAGCCGGCGCGCGAACGTGTTCAAGGAGGTCCACCTCAGCTTCGGTGACCTCGAAGCCGGCTTCGCGAAGGCCGAGCACACCCGCGACGACTGGTTCTTCTTCGAAGGGAACACGCATGCTCCGATCGAATCGCACAGCTGTGTCGCGAACGGCGAGGCCAACGGGAACGTCACCCTCTGGACCTGCACGCAGGTGCCGCATTACCTCCATCGCGAGCTGGAGAAGGTGCTCGGCGTCCCGCGCTCGCGGATCCGCGTTGTCGCGACACCGAACGGCGGTGCCTTCGGCGGCAAGAGCGACCCCTTCGCCCACGAGTTCGCGGCGTGCCTCCTCGCGCTGCGCACGAAGCGGCCGGTGAAGTTCACCCTCGATCGCGAGGAGGTCTTCTACGCGCATCGCGGCCGCCATCCGGTGAAGATGCACCTCAGAACGGGCGTCATGAAGGATGGCGAGATCGCTGCCGTCCACTTCGAAAGCTGGCTCGACGGTGGCGCCTACGCCTCGTACGGCATCGCGACGACCTACTACACCGGCGCGCTGTTGACGGTGACGTACCGGGTGCCCGCCTACAAGTTCGACGGCGTTCGGGTGTACACGAACAAGCCGCCCTGCGGCCCGAAGCGCGGCCACGGCACGACCCAGCCGCGATTCGCGTTCGAGGCCCAGCTCGACAAGATCGCCCACGACCTCGGATTGGACCCGCTCGAGTACCGCAAGCGGATCCTCCAGCCGGCGAACTCGCGCACCGTGAACGACCTCCGCATCACGACGATGGGGCTCGGCGAATGCCTCGACCGCGCAGGCGAGCGCACCGGCTTCAGCGCCAAGCACGGCAAGCTGCCCGACGGGAAGGGCATCGGCATCGCCGGCAGCGCATACATCTCCGGCGCCGGCCTGCCGATCTACTGGAACGAGATGCCCCACTCCGGCGCGACCGTGAAGATCGACCGCGGCGGCGGGGTCACCGTCTAT
>JANXXG010000048.1 GCA_025350745.1 Chloroflexota bacterium
GCGGCGCGGGCGACCTCGATCTTGGGGAGCGGCTCGGCCTTGAATCCCTCGACGATGAGAAGGTCGAGGTCTTCGCGGACGTAGCGGGCGATGACCGCCTCGAGGCCGGCCTCCTTCTCACCGTCGTCGATGACCGCGGTCTGCCCTCCGCCGGTGACGATCGTCTGGACCACCCCGGTCCGGCGGGCGCGGTAGCTGTCCTTCGCCGGCCGGTCGATCTCGAACCCGGCGTGGGCGTGCTTGAGGTACCCGACCCGCAGCCCCGGGGCGGCCAGGAGCGGGAGGACCGCCAGGAGCAAGGTGGTCTTGCCGCTGTTGTGCCGGCCAACGAAGGCGATGCGGGGGGCGTTCACGCCGGCGGAGTGTACGGTCCGCACACATCTCCTCCACTCAGGTGATACCGGGCTCGGTCGCACGGTCGGTACCGTTGGGGGTCGTGAAGCTCTTTGACAAGGTCTCCGCCATCTCCGGGTCGGCCCACACCGGCCGTGCGCTGAAGGCTGCCAAGATCCTGAACCTCGTCGGTACCGTCCGGGGTGCGGTGACGACCGTCCTGCTCGCCTCGAGCGCGATCGGTGGCGCGGTCACCGTGAACAACGTGCGCCAGGACATCGTCGCCAGCCAGCCGAACCAGTCGTCCCGCCCCGCGGCCGTGGCGCGCAACTCGCCGGCGCCGACGCCGACCCCGCTCACCGCGGCCGGCCTCCGTTCGGACGCCGAGCGGCGCCTGCGGACCGCGCTCGATCAGAACGCGAACGGGGCCGACGACCTGCGCAAGGTCTCGGTCCTTACCGTCGAGGCCACCGATGGGCTCGTCGCGCAGACCCGCGAGAAGCTCCAGGCGCGATTCGAGCTGGCCTTGAGCCAGATCGATGCGCTGCTCACGATCCCGTCGTCCAGCCCCGGCGCTTCGGGAGCGTCCGCGTCGCCGCGGCCGTCCCAGAGCTTGAGCGTCGTGACGGTGAACTCGCTCGTGCAGGTCGCCCTTGGTGACATGAACGGGATCCTGTTCGTCGCGACGCGGACCGCGACCACGACGCCACCGGTCCAAACCGTCCGCCAGACGAATCCGCCCACCGTTGCTCCGACGGTCGTGCACACGCCGGCACCGACCCTTGTTCCGACAGTGCCGCCCCGCACGGCCTCGCCGACGGTGCGACCGACGCCGACGCGCTAGTGGTGGTCTAGGCCGCGAGCGGGGTCCCGCAGCTCGCGCAGAACTTCGCGCCGTCGGCGTTGGACTTCCCGCAGCTGGTGCAGAACTTCCCGGACGTCACGGTCGTCGACGTGGACGTGGACCCCAATACGGACTTCACGTCCTCGTTCTGGGCCTCCTCGCGGAACGTGCGGACGCCCTTGCCGAGCTGGCCGAAGACCGTGGGCAGCTTCCCCGCCCCGAAGACGATGAGCACGACGACGAGGACGAGGACGAGCTCCGGCCCGCCAAGGTTGAATGGCATGGTCACTTCCCCGGTGCGCGCTGACGCGCGCGAAATCTCACCGTCAGTGTACGCACGCGCGCTCAGCCGAACAGGCCGTCCAACAGCGTGAGAAAGAGCGGGATGACCACAAGCAGGAGGAGCGCCGGCAGGTAGCACAGGACGAGCGTGAGCATGAGCTTTCCCTCGACCTTCGCGGCGATCTCAAGGGATCGGCTCCGCCGTCTCGCGCGGGCCGCGTCCCGAGCAGCGCGGATGACCTCGACCGAGCCCTGACCAAGGTCACGCGACCGCTCAAGCTCGAGCGCGAACGCCGCAAGCTCGCGTAGCCCCTGGCCCTCCGCTCTGACCGCGAGAGATCGGAACAGCGGTGCCCCCAAGGCGTATGCGTCAGCCGAGCCCCGCAGGGTCGCATCGAGAAGCGGCGAACCGGTGGGCACCCGAGAGATCGCGGCGAGAGCGGTCTCGGCCGGGCGACCGGCCCGCGTGAGCGCTTCCAGACGTTCGAGGAGCATCGTGATGGGCCGGTCTGCCGCACGGCGCCGGGCCTGCGCCCGATGCTCGACGACGAGCGATGGAAGAATGAATCCTCCGTACGCACAGCCCAGCCCCGTGAGCGCTCCGATGCCGAGGAGGTTCCCGCCGATCCCGCCGAGGACCGCGCCCAGGAGCAGACCGAGCACTTTCGCGGACGCGATCTCGTTCTGGGTGCGGCGGACGGCGGATTGATCGAGATCGCGATCCGAGACAGGACGCCACCGCGCCCCTCGCCCGAGCGCGGGCAGCACCAGCGCCAGGTGCCGCGCGACGCGAGAGTCACGACGCGCCCCGACGATCACCGCGGCGACCGATAGCGCCGCGAACAGCGCGCCCGAGACGATCACTCGGACACCGACCGGACGATGCGCCGGCTCACCACGATCCCCGCGACCTCGAGGATCGCGGCGGTCGGAACGAGGATCGTGCGCCCCAGGCCGCTTCCCAACGTCGCCCCAAGGCCGGGCATCGTGACGACGAGATATGCGGCGAGCAGCGGCACGACCGCCGCGAGCAGGTACATCTGGACTCGGACCCCGGCCGAGCGCGCGCGGATCTCGTCGAGGAGGACCTCGTCGTGACGGGCCAGATCGGCGACCGCGCTCAACAGCGACGCCGACCGATCGATCGGCATCCGCTCCGCAACGCCAAGCGCGAGCGTGCGCATCGCATCGGCTGTCCGAGGTTCGCGCGCGCGAAGCGCGCCGGCCGTGAGCGCGACATCCAGCGGGTCGCCGACATCGAATCGCGCCAGGGCATCCTCGAACGGCCGGCGCGCGATCGGATCGGTGCACCCCGCGACGGCCCGGCGCAACGCTTCGGGAAGCGCGATGCCGGATCTGAGCCCGGCATGTGTGGCGACGAGGAGCGCCGGAAAGCCGTGGCGTGCGCGCTCGCGCGCGGCCCCGGCCCCGGCCCGGGCAAGGACCGACGGCAGGATCCCGAGCAGCAGTCCGATCGGCGGGGCGGCTCCGATCGCGCTGCAGACCGCGATACCGGCGACGACCAGACCGGCGCGGAGCGCCTCCCATCGCTGGAATGAGATGACCCAGCCGGCGTCACGGAGCGCGGGCCCGTCCGGATGCGCGACGCGGAGGGACCAGCGTCGCGCGAGCGGAAGCGACGCAATGGCAAAGATCATCGCCGCGACCGCCACGCCCCCGATCGCGCCGGAGCTCACGGCCGGCCATTCGCCCAGACGACGGTGGCGAGCTCGTCGTCGATCCGCGCGATCTCGCGAACGATCCGCTTGCCGTCCGCTCTGCGCTCGACGTGGGCGATGAGATCGATCGCTCGCGCGACGTGACGCGTGATCGCTGCCGCCGACAGCTCCCCCGCGCGAGCCAGCAACAGCTCGAGCCGGCCGAGGGCGTCACGCGCGGATCCCGCGTGCAACGTGGTCAGCGAGCCGGCGTGACCGGTGCTCAAGGCTTCGAGGAGCGCGGACGCATCGCGGGGCGAGCGGACCTCGCCGACGATGATCCGATCCGGCCGCATCCGCAGCGCATTCACCACCAGATCCGCCACACCGATGCCGCCATCCCGTGTCGGGACGCACTCAAGGTGCACGGCGTGATGGTGTGGGAGCACGAGCTCGCTCGTGTCCTCAATGACGATGACCCGCTCGTCAGCGGGGATGGCGGAGGCGAGAGAGCGCAATAACGTGCTCTTCCCGGATCCGGTGGCACCGCTCACGAGCACGTTGCGCCGCAGGCGGACCGCATCGATGAGGAGCTCGGCCGCATCTTCGCTGAGGGCGCCCGAGGCGACCCATGACGCGCCGCCGGTCAAGGGTATCGACAGGGGCCGGAACTTGCGGATGGAGAGCGATGGGCCGCCCACCGGCTCGATCACGGCGTTCGCCCGCGATCCGTCGCGCATCCGCGCGTCGACGAACGGATGCTCGATCGTGAGCTCGCGCCCAACGCTCGCCGCGATGCGATACGCGAGGTCAGACAGCTCCGCGGCGTCGCGGAACGCGACCGCCGCGCGTTCGAGGCGCCCATCCCGCTCGACGAATATCCGGTCCGGTGCATTGACGAGAACGTCGGTCACGCTCGGATCGTCGAGGAGCGCCTGGATGCAGCCGAAACCGAACAGATCGGCGCACAGCCGCTCGAGCTCCGGCTCCGCGAGAACGGACCCCGCCGCTGTCCGCACCCGTTCCCGGATCAGTCGTCGGCGCGCCGGGTCGGCGTACAGGGCCAACAGCGTGGCGGGATCGAGGCCCGCAGCAACTTCATTGCGGACGCGCGCCACGAGCGCCGGATCGATCAACGGAGCGCCCGTATCAGCACGTCGATCGAGCGGGTGGTCGGCGCACGCGTCGCGAACTCATCGGCCGCAAGGAATGGATCGCGAGGGACCGCGGCGAGCAGGGGCCACGGAAGGCGTGACGCGATCCGCGTCGCATCGTCGTCACCGGCACCGACCACGACCGAGCCTGCCACGGAGATCCGCTCCAGCAGCGGCACGGAGCAGAACGCCGCCTGAAGCTGCGCGATCGTCGGTCCGACAACGACGCAGAGGCGATCAAGGATCCCCAGCAGGTCGTCATCGAGCGCCTCAGCACCCGAGCCAAGATCGATGACGACGGGCGCCGAGGACCGGAGGCGCCCGATCAGATCGGCAATGCGCGGCCCGTCCCAGGATCGACCGAGGGCCGGCGAGCCGGGGAGGAGCGGCACGCCATCCCAGCGCGAAAGGACGTCGTGTTCAGCGCCTGGCCGAAGGAGCGCATCCGCGACGGTCGCACCCGTGTTCCGTGCGCGAAGCGCCTGAACGGGTGCGCGGCGGTCGAGGTCGGCAAGCACCGGTGGTCGGCCACCCGACGCCGAGCGATGCGCCGCGAGCGCAGCGACGGTGGACGTGCCGACGCCCGCGGCGAGCGACCAGAAGGCGATCACCTGTCCCTCCGACAGCGCCGCAGGTCTGACCGGCACGAGCGACTCGAGCGGCTCCACACGGCCGGTCGCGTCACGCATCAACGCCAACGCGACATGAGCGACCGGAGAGGCGTCGAGCCACGCCCGCCAGGTCACCCGTTGATCCAACGGCTCAGCACGCCGTCCGCGGCAAAGACCCGCTGCGCCCTCGGCCTGGCGGCACGGTCGAACAGCACCGGTCGGAGGTCGCGCCGGGCCCGGGACAGCGTCGCTCGCTCGCACCACGCGGAGCGGCGCACGTCGAGGAGCGCGTCGGTCCCGCGCAGGATCGCTCTACACCGGGACCGGCGGTGCCGGCCGAGCGGCCACGGCCGGAACGGACGCTGTAGCAGGCCGCGGGTCGCTTCAGCGATCGGCACCACGCGCACCTCGAGGACATCCAGCTCGGCGTCGTTGATCAAGGTCGTTGGCGCGAGGCCCGTCCCGATCGCCGCGAGCAGCCCTGGCGGGTCGGGGACGCCGCCTTCGGTCAACGCGACCTGAACGCCGTCGAACGCCAGCGAGCGCAGCACCAGGGTGGCGAGACGATCGTCTACGAGGAGCCGGACCTCGCCCGCGCGACGCCAGAGCACGAAGCGGTCGGCTGCCGTGCACGCGAGGTCCATTGATGAGCGCACCTGTTGCGCCTGCCCCACCTGGGGGGCGATGAGCAGGGTCGTCACTCGCGCACCGGGATGAAGACGAGAACGAACGTGCTGGTCGCGATCCGGTCCGCGACCCGAAGCTCGTCGCCCGGCGGCAGGGAGATGACCACGCTCCCGAGCCGCTCCATCGCGGAGACCCCGGGACGCGGCTGTCCGGACGCGACGATCGGACCGCCGTTCTCGCCACGGACATCAAGGACCGTGACGTTCGATGCCACGAGCTCCGTTTGTCTTCCCGCGGGCGCCCGACCGCTCACCGGAACGGCGATCACGTCGATGTGCGCCCCGGCTACGAGGGCCCCGCCCACCGCTTGCGACGCCGTCACCGGGATCGCGAGAGCACGCTGTCCGGCCGGTGGCACGAGACCGCTGTGGAATGCGGCCGCGGCCGTACCGAGCGCGGACGAGATCAGGATCTGCCCCGGCCAGAGCGGCGCGCGCGGCACCCGTCCAACGGCATCGGCCGTGGACCGCAACGCGCCGGCCGGAACGGCCTCCGGTGGCAGCTCGCGCAGTGTGACGTCGTCCGACCCGATCGGTCGGTCCGCATCGAGCAGGTGCGCGGCGACCACCACCGTCACGCGCTGGAGGCCGGCGTAATAGATCGTCCCCGCGATCGCGCCGCAGACGAGCGCCACGGCGAGCAGGGTCCGCTGGCCGATCACTCGACGAGACCCGGCGCGCGAACAGCGACGCGCACCATGAGCTCGCGAGTCGTGCCATCGGCGAAGTCGACCTGGAATCGGTCGAGCCACGCACCCCCGACCGGAGCGAGGCGATCCCAACGCGCGATGAATCGATCCGCTGTCCCACCGCTCACCCGGCCCAGGGCCACGCCTTCTCCGGAGATGAACCGCCACCCGACTGCGCCCGGGTACGTGAAGGTGATCGCCGCGCGCCTGGCGCGGAGGACTTCGAGCGTCATGCCGGGCAGTGACGGGGACGCTGACGGGTCAGGTCGGCGGACCGGGTCAGGATCCCGGCGGATCGGGTCAGGATCCCGGCGCAGAGGGCCGGCGTCGACGCGCGGGTCCACCGAGCCGATGGGCGGCGCGAGCGGTGCGGGCTGCGGCGGCACCGCCGGAGCGTCGACCGTGGCTGCTGGTGGGACGGAACGACCCTGCGGGACCTGCGCTGCGGCCTGGCTCGCGCGAGCGACCTCGATGTCGTCCTGGAAGAACACGATGCTGACTGCGAGGAATCCGGCGTCCGTTCGGACATAGTTCTCGTAGTAGGTGCCGGCGACCGCGCGGCCGTCCGTCAGCGCCGCGCGGCCGTTGAACGCCGAGCCGTCGTAGCCGCTCCACGCTCCGGTCGGGACGCTCTCGAGTACCCGGGCGTACGAGCCGGTGATCTCGTGCACGGTCTCGGTCGCGTACGTGGTGACCGCTCCGTTGTGCGAGACCACATCGTCGACGTACGTCTCGTTGACGAGGTAGATCCCCTCGGGCCGGACAACAACGGGCTCCCCTGGCGCCGCCCGGTCAGGGTCCGGACCATCGAACAGCTCCCCGTCCGAGTCCGGGTCCCACGCGCACGCGGGCGATGTCGCCGCGAGCGTCGCAACGAACAGCGCGGCGAACACGAGCATTCGACTCATCGCGCACCTCCAGCTGTCTTGATCGCGATGTCGGTCACCGGGTGGAAGAACAGGAGGCCGAACACGGGCGTGCGCACAGGGATCGTCGCGCCGATCCGCACCGTGGGCGGCATCGGGTCGGTCGTGACGCCGGCGCGTGCGGCGATGGTGGCCGGGCTTTCAGCGAGCGCGCCCTCGATCGTGCGCAGGTTCTCCGCGAATACGGTGCGCGCGACATCCGCCGCGCCGTCTGCGAGGCGAAGGCGACCGGTCTCGGCGAGCTCCGCGTCGTCCTGATCGTTGACCGCGACGAGCGCCGCGATATCGGCCGCCGAATGTGCACGCGCGGCGATGACGCGCACGACGCCCAGCTCGAGGGTCGTTGCGAGCACGACGAGCAGGACGGGAAGCATCCCGATGGTCGTCAAGGCGCTCAACGGTCGACCTCGCCGCGAACGACCGCGGTCGTGCGCAGCGGCACGTCGGCCGAGAACAGGAACGGGATCGCAATGGACGCGGTGCTGCGGACGGTGACCGTGAGCGGCTGGCGCCACCCGACCCGAGCGGGCGCGATCTCCAGGACGACGCGCGCGGGATCGATGCCGGACGAGCGCAGGGTGTCCTCGAGCAGGGCCCGGACCTCCGGCGTGTCGCCGCCGACCTCTCCCGCATAGCGGGCCACCTGAACGGTCGCGCTCTCCTGCGCGAGCCATCGTTGGAACAGATCACCGAACTCGATCACCGAGAACAGAAGCGGTACCAGGATCGTGATCATCAGGGTCGTCTCGAGCGTTGCCAGACCGCGATCATCCCGGAGCACGGCTAGCGCACCGCACCCATCTGCGTGACGAGGCTCTGAAGTCGAGTGACGAGCCCGTTGTTCCAGGCCTGAACACCGACCACGAGGGTCCCGAGGACAACGGCCGCGCCGATGATGTACTCGATCGTGGCGAGGCCGCCGTCGCCCGACATGCGCCGTACCAGGTGAGTCATGCCGCACCTCCTGCGTTCGGAGGGTCACCGACCACGAGGGCGGGCACTGCGGGACCACCGACCGGGACGTGGGTACTACCCAGGCCCCGCATGGGAGTCATCGTGACCGTCGTCGGCGCGCTCGCCGCCCTCGTTGTCGCGGCCCTCAGCTAGTTGAACGAGCTGAACCGTGCGGTGGCGGCCGGGTAGTGGGAGCGTGAGCAAGGGGGACTTCCTCGCTGGGGTGCGCGCAGCACGCGCGGAGCTTCGTGAGGTCCTCGCTGGGTCGGAGGAGCGGACGCTCGCTACCGCGACGGTCCCGGGACTGGACTGGACCGCGAAGGATGTCCTCTCCCACCTCATCGGCTACGACCAGGCGATCCTCCAGGCGCTGAAGGACATTCGCGAAGGTCGCGCCTTCCGGTGGGGCTGGACCTACCCGGACTTCGATCCGTGGAACGAGAGCAACGTCGGACCGCGTCGCGCGCAGCCGTTCAGTGCGGTCCGCGCGGAGCTCGAGACGAGCCGGGCGGCGCTGCTGCGTGATCTTGAGGGCTGGCCGGAGCAGAGCGGTCCGTTCGGACCGGATACCTGGGACGAGCGCACGAGCGAGATCAGCTGGCTGGCGCCGCACGAACGCGAGCACGCGGAGATGATCGCGAAGCTCGGTACGAGGACCGCCCTCTAGAAGGCGAGGCGCCCCGCGTCGTGGAAGATCCGGAGCTGGTCCCGGCGGACGTAGCCGCAGAGCGCGACGTTCGCTTCGATCGCGAGCGAGACCGCAAGCTCCGTCGGGCTGGTGCGTGAGGCGACGATGCCGCAGCCGAGGCGCGAGGTCTTCACCAGCATCTCGCTCGAGATGCGCCCCGAGGTGAGGATCGCCTTGCCGGCCGTGTCGATGTCCGCGAGGATCGCCTCGCCGGCGATGCGGTCCACGGTGTTGTGGCGGCCGATGTCCTCGACGATGAGCTCCAAACCTGATGGACCGAACAGCCCCGCGGTGTGCGTGCCTCCGTGCTCCTTGTACCCGGCGGCCTTGTCGAGGAGCTCTTCCATCCAGGCCATCAGCTGCTCGGGCCTGACGCTCATGCCTCCTTCCACCGGAACGACGTCGAGCGAGAACGTCACCCCTCGGCCGCAGCCGCTGGTGAGGATGCGCTTGCGATCGTGCGGCACGCGCCGCGCGGTCGGCGCGAGGCGGACCTTCACGACCGTCTCCTCGTCGCAGACCTCCATGAGCGTGACGTCGGCGGCGCCCTGAATGATGTCTTCGACCCGGAGGAACCCGAGCGCGAGCGCGATCACGCGGACCGGCGAGCAGGCGATGGTCGCGAGCTCCTCACCGTCGACGATGAGCGAGATCGCGCGTTCGGGGGGTGGCGCCTTGTCGAGCGTCGTGACCGTGCCGTCGCGGTAGAGGCGCGGTGGCGCCGGCCGATCGATGCGCCGTATGTCCGCGGTCACTTCTTCACCGCGGCGATCCCAGCCGCGATCCGGGCATCGCTCATCTCACCGAGCACGGCGTCCTTGACGATGCCATCACGGCCGATGAAGAACGTGTTGGGGACGCCGCTCCCGAGCTCGTACTTCCGCGCGACGATCGAGCCAACGTCGATGAGCGGCTGCAGCTGCGTGAGGCGGAGCGAATCGAAGAAGCCGCGGACCTTCGCGCCGTCCTCATCGAGGTCAAGCTCGAGGAACCGGATGTCGGGATCGGCCTGCGCGGCCAGCTCCAGCCGGGGCATCTCGGCGACGCACGGCTTGCACCAGGTCGCCCAGAAGTTGATGACCACCGGAGTGCCCCTGAGCGCGGAGAGGCGGGTCGTCTCGCCCGACGGCGTCACCCAGACGAAGTCGGGTGCCTGCGCGCCGATGCGGCTCGAGGTGTTCGGCGCGTCGACGACGCTCGTGATCACGCCGACGTTCGTAGAGCCGCTGGGGACCGGCGTTTGCCGGAGCAGCGGGGCCACGAGCGCCGCGAGCGATCCAAGGGCGATGATCGTCACGAAGAGCGCCGCGATCCAGCGCGGGAGCTGGAGCCGGGTCTCGGCCGCGCGGGGGGTCGGGGTCATCCCGGGCTAACCGAGCAGCGGCAGGAAGTTGAAGAGCTGATTGAGCTTCGTGAGCTGACCCGAGAGCAGCAGCAGGCCCATCACGATGACCAGCGTACCGCCCACCGCATTCACCACCCGGATGTGCACACGGACCCAATCGAGCGCCCGACGGACGCTGCCGAGCCCGCCCGCGACGAGCAGGAATGGGACCCCGAGACCGAGCGAGTACGCGAGAAGCAACACGGCGCCCGAGGCGAGATCGGTGTTCAACAGCATCGTGAGGATGAGCGCGAGGTACGGACCGATGCACGGCGTCCAGCCCGCGCCGAACGCGATCCCTATCAGGACGGAGCGCCGGTAGCCGCCCGCACCGCGGTCCAAGCGAAGGTCGGTCGCGCGCTCGAGGAGCGGGATCGTGATGAGGCCGACCATATGCATCCCAAGGACGACGAGCCCGAGCCCCGCGATGCGCTGCAGCCAGACCACGAGCTCACCGCCGAGCGACCCGAGCAGCGCGATGCCGATCCAAAGGAGCGTGAACACCGCGCTGAAGCCGGCGACGAACACCGCGGCATGCGCGATCGTCCGGCGACGGTCGCTCCCGTCGAGCGCGCTCTCGCCTGCGAGATTCACCAGGTACGCGGGTACCAGCGGGAGCACGCACGGGGAGAGGAACGAGAGCATCCCCGCCCCGAACGCGATCGCGAGGTTCACCCGATCGCTTGGGCGAGATCCGCGATGAGGTCGTCGACGTTCTCGATGCCGACGGACAGCCGGATGAGGCCCGCGGGCGGTGCGAGCTTCGTGCCCCGGACGGATCCGTGGGTCATCGCGAGCGGGACCTCGATGAGCGACTCGACGCCACCAAGGGACTCGGCCAGGCTGAAGAGCCGCGTCCGAGCGACGACCCGCTTGGCGCCCGCCTCACCGCCGGCTTTGAGCTCGAAGCTGAGCATGCCGCCGAACGAGCGCATCTGCTTGCGGGCGAGCGCGTGCTGCGGATGGGTCGCAAGGCCTGGGTAGTTGACGCTCCTCACCTTCGGGTGATCGGCAAGCCACTCGGCGATCGCACGGCCGTTGGCCGAGTGACGCTCCATCCGCACCGCGAGCGTCTTGATGCCCCGGAGCACGAGCCAGCTGTCGAACGGACCGGGCACGCCGCCAGCGGCGTTCTGGATGAACTTGAGCCGGTCATGGAGGTCCGCGGAGTTCCCGGCGATCGCTCCTCCGACGACGTCGGAGTGGCCGCCCATGTACTTCGTCGTCGAGTGCGTCACAAGGTCGGCACCAAGGAGCAGCGGCTGCTGGAGGTACGGGCTCGCGAAGGTGTTGTCGACGACGCAGAGCGCCTTTGCTTTGTGCGCGAGGTCGGCCATTGCAGCGATATCGATGACCTTGAGCATCGGGTTCGTCGGGGACTCCAGCCACACGAGCTTCGTCTTCTTGGTCATCGCCCGCTTCGCAGCTGCGTGGTCGCGCATGTCGACCGCGGTCATCCCAACGCCGTGCCGCTCGAAGATGCGCTTGAAGAGCCGATAGGTGCCGCCATACACGTCGTCCACGAGGACGACGTGGTCGCCGACGTTCAGGAGATGCGCGATCGCGTCCTCGCCGGCCATGCCGGACGCGAAGGCGAGCCCCCAGGCGCCGGATTCGAGAGCGGCGACGCACGTCTCAAGGGCCTTGCGCGTCGGGTTGTTCGTCCGGGCGTAGTCGAAGCCCTTGTCCTTGCCGACGGCTTCCTGGGCGAACGTGCTGGTCTGGAAGATCGGGACGACCACCGCGCCGGTCGCCGTCTCGGGCTCCTGGCCGGCGTGGATCGCGATGGTCTCGAAGCTCTGCTTGCGGAGGTCGTTGCTGCGGTCCGTGCGGCGGTCCTTGCTCATGGGACCAAGTATGGGCGCTGCCGCGGGCGTCGGGCGCTCAGCGGTCGAGCAGCGCCTCCACCGTCTCGGTGAACACGGCGATGTCGAAAGGCTTCGTCAATACCGCATCGGCACCGAACGCCGCCGGGCCGGCCGCGGCTGCCGGCGCATGCGCGGTGGAGACGATGACCGAGGCCTTGGGAAAGGCCGCGCGGACCCGCGCGATCCACTCGCGGGCCGCCGGCTGGTCGTAGCTGCGAACGGCGACGAGATCGGTGATCACGAGCTTCGCGTCGCCGTTCGACGGGCCAGCGGGTAGATCGGCATGGACTGAGACCTGATGACCGAGCTCGCCGAGCACTTCTTCCAGGAGGGCGGCGATGTCCGGATCGTCCTCGATGACGACGACGATCCGCCCCGTCACCCGGTCGGTCGGAGCTGGTCGAACGCGTTCGCCACGCCTTCGAGCACGTCGGCATTCACGTGCTCCGAGAGCGCATAGACGACGAACTGCCCGTGCCGCTCGGCGGTCACCGCCTCGACGCCGCGCAACACCCGCAGGTGTTGGCTCGTCGCGGCGCGCGTCTTCGAGATGACCTTGGAGAGCTCGCTCACGGTGAGCGGGCTCGCGCGCAGCGCTTGAACGATGCGCAGCCGGCTCGGGTCGCAGAGGCTGTCGAGCACCTTCTCGGCGCTCTTCTGCGCCGGCGACGGCAGGAGCTCCGCCTTGGCCGCGGCCACGGCACTCGCTTCGATGCCACCCTGCTGATCGCTCATCGGATATCGCCGTCCTCTCGTTCGATCCCGACGGCCGACCCGCCGCGATGGCCGCATCCTCGCTGTCTAGGTGCCTGAGCGGCAGACAGTCAAGCATGTGCACGACCACGCAACTTCGATCGTCGTCGTTGGAGTCAGGCGCTTCATTTGCAGACGGGATGCCAGCTCGCCCGGCGGCCGACCGCGAGCCCGACGCCCGGCCGGGACACCGCAGGGTGCGGGTCAGCGCGAGGCTTGCCGCTGGTGAGCCACGAATTCCAGGAGGTCGGCCTTCGTGATCACGGAGACCGGCCGGCCGTCCTCGACCGCGAGCAGGGCGGGCACGCCCCCCGCGAGCTCCGCGTACAGGCGCTCGATGTCCTCGTCGGACCGGACGACGGGGAACGGCGCCTCCATCACCCGCTCGACCGTCGCGTCCACGAGCGCGGGCTCCCGGAAGACGCGATCGAGCATCGTCCGCTCCTGCACGCTGCCCACGATGTCGTCCACCGATGTCGCGGTGCCGTTCGCGACGACCGGGATCTGCGAGATGCCGTACCGCTGCATGGTGTCGATCGCCGAGCGCACGGTGTCGGCGCGCGAGACCGTGACCAGCTGCGGAGTGCCGCCTTCGCGATCACGCATCACGTCACCGACGCGCATGAGGTGCGCGAACCGCTGCAGGAAGCCGTTCTGGCGCATCCACTCGTCGTTGTAGAGCTTGGAGAGGTATGACTTCCCCGAATCCGGCAGCAGCACGACGACCATCGCCGACTCATCCAGGTCCTTGGCTATCTGCAGCGCGGCGAACATCGCTGTGCCGCTGGAGACGCCGGCGAGGATGCCCTCCTCGCGCGTGATGCGGCGCGCCGTGAGGAAGGTGTCACGATCGGACACCGTGACCCACCGGTCCACGAGCTTCGGATCGAATGTGCCCGGCCAGAAATCCTCGCCGATGCCCTCGGTCTTGTAGGGGTGGACCTCGCCGGTGTAGATGGATCCTTCGGGGTCCGCACCGACGATGATGATGTTCGGGTTCTGCTCCTTGAGGTAGCGGCCGGCACCCGTCACCGTCCCGCCGGTGCCGATGCCAAGGACGAAATGCGTGATCTTGCCCTCGGTCTGGGCCCAAAGCTCGGGGCCGGTGGTCCGGTAGTGAGCGGTCACGTTCTGCTGATTCCAGTACTGGCCGGGCATGAAGCCACCCGGGAGCTCCTTCGCGAGGCGCTCGGCGACCTTGTAATAGGAGAGTGGCGAATCCGGCGCGACGGCGGTCGGACAGATGACCACTTCGGCGCCGTACGCGCGAAGGATGTCGCGCTTCTCCTGGCTCTGCTTGTCCGGAAGCGTGCAGACGAGCCGATACCCCTTGAGTGCAGCTGCGATCGCGAGACCGACACCGGTGTTGCCGCTGGTCGGCTCGACGATCGTGCCACCGGGCTTGAGATCGCCGCGCCGCTCGGCCTCTTCGATCATGGCGAGGCCGATACGGTCCTTGACCGAGCCACCCGGGTTGAGCATCTCCAGCTTCGCGACAATGCGCGGACGCAGGCCTTTGCCAAGACGGTTCAGCTGGACGAGTGGCGTGTTGCCGACGAGACCGAGGATGTCAGAGGCGATGGGCACGACCGAATGCTAGTCCGCGAGCGGGACCGGCCCTAATGCGTCCTGGGCTCGATGAGCAGGTATGCGCCGGTCACGATGAGGATCGCCGGCACGAAGAACGGCTGCAGGCCAGCCGGGAGCTCCACCTTGACGAACAGGTCTGCCAGCGCGACGACACCGAGGACCGCGGCGACCAGGAGCGGGATCCGGCGTGACGGCGACAGGAGATAGATGACGCTGAACGCCGCCGCGAGCGACGCGAGGAAGATCGCCCAGGCCTCGTTCTCGACGCGCGGGACGATCTTCGGGATGAGCAGGCCGAGCCCGAAACCGATCATCGTGGCACCCGGCACCAGGTAGACGAACTGTTGGCTCCCGGCGGCATAGGCGATCGCGAACGCAAGACCAAGGAAGAGGAACAGGTACGAGCCGGCGTCCCTGACGCCCAGGGGCGGCAGGAGGACCGCCATGCCGACGGCCAGCAGGACCATCCCGCCGAGAACGCCGCGGCCGCCGGTGATCCCTCGCATGCTTGCTCGGCAGTCTACCTATCTATGGGTCGAGCTGGGGCTCGATCCGAGGCGGAGTCTGGCCGGGCGCGAGGTGGATCGGGGGTGCTCCCTGGAGGGATTCGGAGTACTTGAGCCCGGATCCGGTGTTCAGGACGACGACGTCCTCATGTTCCGCGATGAAGCCCTGCTTCAGCAGCAGATGCGCGCCGACGAGCGCGGCCGCGCCCTCGGGACACAGGAGCAGCCCCTCACTGACGCCCGCGAGGCGCATCATCGCCGCGATCTGATCGTCGCTCACCGCGATCGCGATACCGCTCGACTCGCGCAGGATCTTCAGCACCAGGAAGTCGCCGAGGGCCTTGGGGACGCGCATGCCCGCCGCGAATGTCTGCGGGTCCGGCCACATCTCCGATTCGGTCTTGTCCTCGTGGAACGCCTTCACGATCGGCGCGCAGCCCTCCGCCTGGACCGCGACGAACCGCGGGAGCTTGTCGTCCTCGACCCAGCCGATCGAGCGGAGCTCCTGGAAGGCCTTCCACATGCCGATGAGCCCGACCCCGCCGCCGGTCGGATACACGATCACGTCCGGGAGGGTCCACCCGGCCTGCTCGGCGATCTCGAAGCCCATCGTCTTCTTGCCTTCGATCCGATACGGCTCCTTGAGGGTCGACCCATCGAACCAGCCGTATTCGGCGCAGGCGCGCTTCACGACCGCGCCGGCATCGGCGATCGACCCATCCACGAGGTAGACGCGCGCTCCGTAGGCGGCGGTCTCGCGCTGGATCACGCTCGGGGTCGTTGCAGGCATGACGACGATGATCCCGATGCCGGCACGCGCGCCGTACGCCGCCCACGCCGCGCCGGCGTTCCCGGCGGTCGGGAGCGCGATCGTCGTCGCGCCCAGCTCGCGGGCCCGAGTGACGCCGACCGCTGCACCGCGCGCCTTGAACGACCCGGTCGGCAGCAGGCCCTCGTCCTTGATGTACAGGCGATGGAGCCCCAGGGACTCGCGGAGCGCGAACGGCTCGATCATCGGGGTGTTCCCCTCGCCCAGGCTCACGATGTTGTTCGTATCGTCCATCGGCAGCAGCTCGCGATAGCGCCACAGGGATGCCTGGCGGCCGGCCAGCATCGAGCGCGGCACCGAGTGCAGGCGCGCGAGGTCGTATCGCACGAGGTACGGTCCGCCGTCGATCGGGCAGAGATTCGCGAGCTTCGATGCGTCAGCGTGCGCGCCACACTTGGCGCATTCGAGGTGCGTGACGTAGGACCGCGCGGGAACGTGCGCCGGCTCGGCCCCGGTCACGCCACGCGTTCGATCTTCGCGCCCAGGCTGCGAAGGCGGCCATCGACATCCTCGTAGCCGCGGTCGATCTGCTCGATGTTGTTGATGACGCTCGTCCCCTTCGCGCAGAGCGCCGCGCCCAGGAGGGCGAGACCTGCCCGGATATCGGGGCTCTGGACCTCCGTTCCGTAGAGCTGGCTCGGTCCGATGATGACGGCGCGATGGGGGTCGGCCAGGACGAGCCGGGCGCCGAACGACTCGAGCGCGCCCAGCCAGAACATCCGAGCGTCGTACATCCACTCGTGGACGAGCACCGTTCCTTCGGCCTGGGTCGCGAAGGCCGCAGCGATGCTCGTGAGATCGGACGGGAACCCCGGCCAGACCTGCGATTGCACCTTCGGGACCTTGCCGCCCAGGTCCTGCTCGATGGCGTAGTGCTCCTTCGCGGGCACATGCAGCTCATCGCCGTCCACGCTCGAGTCGATCCCCAGGCGCTTGAATACCCCGCGGATCATCGCGAGATGCTGGGGCGCGCATTTCTGCACGGTGAGCTCGCCGTGGGTCATTGCCGCGAGCCCCATGAACGAACCCACCTCGACGTGATCGCTCCAGACGACGTGATCGATGCCCCGGAGCTCCGGCACGCCGCGGATCTCCATGGTGTTCGTGCCGATGCCGTGGACCCGCGCCCCCATCTCGACAAGGACCATCGCGAGCTCTTGCACG
>JANXXG010000091.1 GCA_025350745.1 Chloroflexota bacterium
GTCCTCGTTCGCGCAGATGAACAGCTTGCGTCCGCTGATCTTGCGCGACAGAGCGTCATCCACCTGCTGGACCGGTGCCGAGACGCTGACCACGCACTCGATGTCCCGCTCGAACGACGAGGCGAGGACCGCATGTCCGCCATTGAGGCGCCAACGAGCGCGATCTCCGCCGCGCCCGCCTGCCTCAGCCACGCCTTCGCGGCGCGGAGGTCGGCCACCGTCGACGCAGGCGTCGTTGTGCCCGTCGATCCGTCGTAGCCGCGGAAGTTGAGCGCGAGCGCTGGCACGCCGCGAGCCACGAACCGCGGTGCGATGTCGCGCCACCCGGTCGCATCCCAGCTCTGACCGTGGCAGAGGATCGCGGCACGCTGCGCCGGAAGCGAGCCGTAGAGGTCGGCCTGAATGGTCTCGCCCTCGCTCTCGAGCGTCACGGTCTGCGGGTTGGCGTCGTTCATTGCCCAATGGTGCTACAAAAACCGCGATGGCTCGCATGATCGATCCCGGCACCGAGCGGCGCGTGGCCGAGGTGGCCGAGGCATTCCCGATGTGGGAGACCACGAAGGACCTCGTCGACGAGTTCATCGACATCGCGCTCAACTACCGGCAGAGCGGCCATCCGGGCGGGTCCCGTTCGAAGGTCCACCTCCTGCTCGCGCTCATGCTGTCGGGGGCGATGCGCTGGGACGTCCTTCGCCCATGGCGGCCGTTCGGCGACCGCTTCGTGCTGTCGGCAGGCCACACCGTTCCCCTGATCTACGCGACCCTCGCGGTACTGAACGAGGCGATGCGCCTCCGCCACGAGCGGACCGGCGATGCGCGCTTCGCGTTCCCGCATGACGGCCGCTTCGCGCTCACCTGGGAGGATCTCGTTCTGCTGCGCCGCAACGGCGGTCTGCCGGGACACGCGGAGATGGGCGGGAAGACGCTTTTCCTGAAATGGAACACCGGCCCCTCGGGCCACGGGATGCCACCGGCCGCCGGTGAGGCGGTCGCGCTCAAGATCGCGGGCTGCGAAGAGGTCAAGGTCTTCGCGGTCGAGGGCGAGGGCGGCCTGACGCCCGGCGCGTCGCATGAGACGCGCAACTCGGCGTGGGGCCTGGGCCTCTCCAATCTCGTGTTCCTGCTCGACTGGAACGATTTCGGGATCGACGAGAACGCCGTCTCGAGCGTTGTGCCGGGCGGACCCGAGGAGTGGTTCGGTGCCTACCGCTGGCGGATCAGCGGCACGGAGCGCGGCAGCGAGTGGGACGAGGTCACGAGGGTCGTGCTCGACGCTGCGCGCGGCGAGAACCCGGAGCGCGTCCCGTCCGTCGGGTGGTTCAAGACGCGCAAGGGCCGTGGTTACCTGAAATACGACTTCAAGTCCCACGGGTCGCCCCACGCGATGAACAGCGGGCAGTTCTGGCAGCTGCGGAAGGAATTCATGGCGCGGCACGGCGTCGAGTACATCGGCGTCGATGGGCCCCCGCCGGCCGACGCCGCAGCGATCGCCGAGCAGGCGCGCGCGAACCTCGCAGTCGCGGCCTCGGTGCTCCGCACGCGGACGGACGTCGTCGACTACCTCAGCGAACGCCTCTGCGCGATCGCCGCGACGGTGCCGGATACCATCCCCAGCTTCCGCCTCGGCGGAAAGGGCGCCGCGATCTTCGACGATGAGACGATCTACGACTACGAGCGGTACCCGGCGGCGATGTGGGCCCAGCCGGGCGAGAAGAAGCCGAACCGCGCGGCGCTCGCGACGTGGGGCTCGTGGGTGAACAGCTACGCCCGCAGCACGTATGGGCGGCCGCTGTTCATCGCGATGTCGGCGGACCTTGCGGAATCGACGAACATCGCGGGCTTCATGAAGGGCTTCGAGGGGACCGAAGGCTGGGGCTGGTACCAGCGCGACAGCAATCCCGGCGGGACGCTACTCCCCCAGCAGATCACGGAGTTCACGAACGCGGGCATCGCGTGCGCGATCGCGTCGGTCAACTTTGCAGACGATCCGTTCGCGACCTTCAACGGCCTGTGGGGCGCGTGCTCGACGTACGGCTCGTTCTCCTATCTGAAGTACGGCGAGATGCGGCTGTTCAGCCAGCTCGCGCAGGACTGCGAGCTGAAGGTCGGCAAGGTGCTGTGGATCGCCGGCCACTCGGGCCCCGAGACCGCGGAGGACTCCCGGACGCACTTTGGCATCTTCGAGACCGGCGTGACCCAGCTGTTCCCTGACGGCGCGGTCATCGACGTCCACCCGTGGGAGCACAACGAGGTCCCGGTCGTCATCGGCGCCGCGCTCCGAGCGAAGGCGCCGATCGTCGCCCTCCACCTCACC
>JANXXG010000129.1 GCA_025350745.1 Chloroflexota bacterium
GCGGCGCGCTCCTGCTCGATCACTCCGTGACCCGAAGCCCCATGCGCCGCGCGAGCGCCGCGAACACGAGCTCGGGCCGCTCGTCCCGCAGCAGCGGGTTGCGGGCCCGCTCGCGCGCCACGAGCGCCGGGTCGATCTCCGCGGTGAGCAGCTCTTCCTCGAATTCCTTCGCGCGACCGGCCACCGTGCCGTCAGGCGCGACCACCTCCGAGCCACCCCAGAATCCGATGCCATCCTCGTGACCCACCCGGTTCGCGAAGACGATGTAGGTGGTGAGGTACTGCGCGTAGAACTGATCCATCATCCGGCACGATGCGGCGGTACCGAGATCGCCGCCCTCCGCCACGCCGCGGCCGGGGCTGGCGGATGGCGAGATGATCACGGTCGCGCCGCCGACCGCGTAGAGGTACGGGACCGACAGGTGCCAGAGGTCCTCGCAGATCGCGAGGCCCGCGGTGCCAACAGCGCTCTCGAACGTGGTGAAGGCCTCGCCCGGACCGAAGTAGCGGCCGTCGTCGAAGATGCCGTAGGTCGGCAGATAGACCTTGCGATGCACGTGCCGGAGCGCGCCACCCGACCAATACCCCTGGGCAACGTGGAGCTTCGCATCCTTCGAGCGCTCGACGAATCCGGCGATCACGTCGATGTCCCGCGAGGCCGCCGCGATCGGTCCGAGGCGCGGGTCGTCGGCGGCGCACGCGACATCGGCGGCGAGGTCTTTCAGGTAATAGCCGGTGAGCGACAGCTCCGGGAACACGACGAGCTTCGCGCCTGTGGCCGTCGCGCTCGCGATCCACTCCCGATGCATCTCGAGGTTCCGCTTGAAGGCGCCGAGCGCCGGAGCGCATTGCGCGACGGCGATCTTCATGAAGCGCGGAACGTGCCGACCCGGTCGGCGTACTGCTGCGCGAGCGCCCAGGCCTGCCCGTCATCCGCCGCCTCGGCCCACACGCTGAACAGCGGCTGATCGGCGTCCGGCAGGACGAGGACCCACGAATCGTCGAACACGTGCTTGACCCCGTCCACCTGTTTCGTCCGCTCCGTCGCCGCCTCCTGCGCGAGCATCCGCATCACCCGCCCCTTGTCCTCCCACGGGCAGGCGACCTTGAGGCGTACGACGTGCGGCGCCGGTGTTCGATCCATGACCTCCGCGAGCGTCGTCTGTTGGATGGCGAGCAGCTCGAGAAGCTTCACGATCGCGAAGAGGCCGTCGAAGGACGGATGGAATTGCGGGAAGATGAAGCCGCCGAGGCCATCGGCGACCAGGAGCGGGTGTTCCCGGGCGGCGAACCCCATTTGCGCCTCCGCGGACGCGCGCACGCGCCGCGCCTGGCCGCCGGTCTCGGTGACGATACCTTCGACGGCGGCCGGCGCGAACACCGGCACCGCGATGAGACCCGGGGTCGACCTGGCGACGAGCCGGACGAACGCCGTGAGGAAGTGACGATCCTCGATGATCCGACCCTGATCGTCGACGAAGAACACCTTTTCCCCGCCCTGGTCCAGCGTGACGCCGAACGTCGCGTGTAGCGTCGACGTGATGAGCGCGAGCTCCCGCATCTGCTGCTGGAACTCGTCGAATGAGCGCGAGCCGATGTTCTCCGAGATGACGGAGTTGATCCCGATGACCTCGACGTCCAGCGCCTCCATGAGCTGCGGGAGGAACTGGGCCGCGGTCCCATGAGAGTAATTCAAAACGATCTTGAGCTTCGCGTCGGCGATCTCGCGCTTGTGCGCGACCTCGCGCAGGAACGCGTCGCTGTACTCCTCGCCCACCCTGGGGATCTCGATGATCTTCCCGACGTCGTCGTACGAGCTTCGGCGGAAGACCTCGCGGAAGAAGATGTTCTCCACGGCCCGCTCCTGCGCCTTGTCCATATCGAGGGCCTGCCGGTCGAAGAACTTGACGTCGCAGACCCGCACGTCGAACGGCGACACCCGGACGTGAACGCCCCCGGCCGCCCCAAGCCGGCGGGTCTGGAAGCGGCTGATCGGCAAGGGCGCCTGGGTGAGGTCGGCGACGTGCACGCCGCAGCCGACGATACCGCCCATGAGCGCCCGCTTCAGCATCCGGCTGGTCCGATGCTGGTCGCGGTTCATCGTGACGGTCGCGCCGCTGGGGAGCGAGGACGCGTACGCGGATCCGAGGCGCGCGGCGAACTCGGGCGTGAGGTCCACGTTCACCAGCCCGGTCACGCCGAACCGCCCGAAGAGGGATCGGCGACCCTGCGATCCCCAGATCAAGCTCGACCCGACGACCGCGCCGCCCTCGACCTGCTTGTCCGGCCAGATCTTCACCGAAGCGCGGACGCGCGCCCCCTCGTTGATGACCGAGTGGTCGCCGATCACGCTCCCCTCTTCGAGGACGACTCGGGCCTTCAGCGCACACTGACGGCCGACGATCGCACCGCGAAGATCGGCACGCTCGCCGATGTAGCTGTTGCGCCAGACGATCGAGCTGTCGACGTACGCCGCCTGGTCGACCGTGACCGCGTCGCGAAGGACCGTCGGACCGACGATCACAGCGCCGCCGGCGATCCGGACACCGGCCCCGAGGTAGATCGGCCCGGTCAGCTGCGCGGTCGGATCGATGATGACCTCGCCGCCCGCGAAGACGCCGGGCTGGATCTCGACGCCGAGAGCGGCGGTGCGGACCTTTCCATTGAGCAGGTCGGCATTCGCGCGCCCGTACTCCGCGATCGATCCGACGTCGGTCCAGTAGCCGTCGGCGACATAGCCGAACAACGGCTCGCCGTCCGCGAGCAGCATCGGGAAGAGGTCCCTACTGAAGTCGAACTTCTCGCCGATCGCGAAGCGCTCGAGGACCCGCGGCTCGATCACGTAGATCCCGGTATTGATCGTGTCCGAGAACACCTCGCCCCACGACGGCTTCTCCAGGAATTTGGTGATCCGGCCGTCCGGCTGCGTGATGACGACGCCATACTCGAGCGGGTTCGGGACACGGACGAGCGTGAGCGTGACAGCGGCCCCGCGCTCTTTGTGGAACGCGATGACCTTCGTGAGATCGATGTCGGTCAACGCATCGCCCGAGATCACGAGGAAGGTGCCCGCGAGGGCGTCGCCGATCTGGCGGACCGACCCGCCGGTCCCAAGGGGCGTCTCCTCGACGCTGTATCGGAGCCGCATGCCGACCGCGCCGCCGTCGCCGTAGCTGTCCTGGATCATCGACGCGAGGTACTGGAGGGTCACGAACGCGTCCTCGATGCCGTGGCGCTTCAAGAGATCGAAGATGTGGCCCAGGCACGGCTTGTTGACGATCGACACCATCGGCTTCGGACGGTTGATCGTCAGCGGTCTGAGGCGGCTCCCCTCGCCGCCGGCCATGACGACGGCCTGCATGAGCCGAGTCTAGGTGCGCACGCGGAACGAACGCGCTGCGCCGAGCGAGGGAACGTAACCCCAGAGCACGAGCAGCACGGCGAAGAACGTAAGGAGCCAGGCCGTGGGGTCGAGGTCGAGCGGAGCCCGTCCACCAAGGGCCTGTGCGATCGAGGTGCCCAGGAGATCCGCGTAGCCGACCGAGCACAGGATGACCGCCTGGAGCCTGGCCTTCGGATCCAGCCGGGTCCGTGCGAGCAGCGTCGCGAGCACGACCATGACCTGGAGCCCGTGTAGGGCAAGGGCGTGCGGCACCTTGAGCTGGCCTGCCGCGCCCACGATGCTCGCGTTCCCGATCGGCCCAGTGCTCGCGAATCCGTTCGCGAGCAGAAGGCCGCCAAGGACCTGCCCGATCAGGAGGAACACCATCCCCGCCCGGATCGCAAGCGTCGTGGCACGATCAGGGTGCGGCGAGACGAAGACCCAAACGGTCAGGACTGCGATGCCGACGACCACGATCCCGATGAAGATACCCATCATCGAGAACACGAGCGAGTCGAAGCTCGAGGCGTTGTTGAAATGCGACGGAACGCCGCGCCACTGCTGCAGCGCGATGAGCGCGGTCTCGGGGATGAAGCACGCGACGGTGAGCGCGACCGTC
>JANXXG010000134.1 GCA_025350745.1 Chloroflexota bacterium
CGCACCACCGTCCGCGGTGTGAAGAGGTGGACGCGACCCGCGGTGCGACGGACGAACTCCTCGCGGAGCGCCACGATGTCGTCGAGGATCCAAAAGCCTCGGCCGTGGGTCGCGGCGACGAGGTCCCCCTCCTTGATCGCGAGATCGTGGACCGGGACGACCGGCAGACCCCCACCAAGCCGTCGCCAGCGGGCCCCATCGTCGAACGACACGTACGCCCCGGTCTCGGTCCCGGCGAACAGCAGGCCCCGCGTCGTCGGATCCTCGCGCACGACGCGCGTCAGGTCGTCCTCGGGGATCCCGCGGGTGATCTTCGTCCAGGTCCGGCCGTAGTTCGCGGTGCGGAAGAGCAGCGGCGCTCGATCATCGAGCAGATATCGCGTAGCGGCGACGTACGCGACGGCGGCGTCATGCGGCGAGGCCTCGATCGTGCTGACGAGCGTCCACGGCGCGATGCCCCGCGGAGTCCTGTCGATCCACGATCGGCCCGCGTCCCGGGTCACGACCACCCGGCCGTCGTCCGTCCCCGCCCAGAGCACTCGTCGATCGACCGGCGATTCCGCGAAGGTGTAGATCGTGCAGACGCTCTCCCGCTCGGTCGCAGGCGCGTCGCGCCCGATGAAGGTGCCAGGAGGATCCATCTTCGGGTGGTCGGCTCGGCTGAGGTCGGGGCTGATCCGCCGCCACGTCGTTCCCTCGTCGCCCGAGCGGAACACGTGATTCGCCGCAACGTACAGCACGTTCGGATCGTGGCGCGAGAGCACGATCGGGTACGACCAGGTCCAACGGTACTTCGCATGCTTCGCGCCGAGGGACCACGCCTGGACCTCAGGCCAGACCTCGATGTTCCGCGACTGTCCGGTCCTTCGATCGTGACGCGTCAGATATCCATTGAATTGACCGGAGTAGGTGATGTCCGGATCGTCCGTCCGGACCGCGACGTAGCCCGACTCACCTCCGCCGACGTCATACGCCTCGTCCGCGGTGATGGCGCCGATCATCGAACGGCTCGGGAGCGAGATCGTGCCGCAGTCCTGCTGTGCGGCGTACAGCCGATATGGGACCCTGGAGTCCGTCTCGATCCGATAGAGCTCGGCGGTGGGCTGATTGTGGATCGACGACCAGCTTGCCCCTCCGTTGACGGTGACAGCGCCGCCGCCGTCGCAGCCGACGATCATCCGGCGTGTGTCGAGGGCGTCGATCCACAGGTCGTGGTTGTCGCCGTGCGGGGTCGCGACGCGCTGGAACGTGAGTCCGGCATCGAGGGATCGCCAGCAATCCTGATTCATGGCCCAGACCGTGTCCGGATCACGGGGGTCGGCCGTGACGTGCTGGTAGTAGTAGCTACGGCGCCACAGGCTTCGATCGGTGGCGCCGCGGACCCACGTGTCTCCCCCGTCGTCCGAACGGAAGATCCCCCCGTCCGCGGCTTCGACGATCGCGTAGACCCGCCCTGACCGGGCCGGGGAGGCCACGACCCCGATGCGACCGAGCATGCCGGTCGGGAAACCGCGTTGCGCCGACAGGTCGGTCCAGGTTTCGCCGCCGTCGATCGAGCGGAACAGCCCGCTGCCCGGACCGCCGCTGCTGATCATCCACGGGCGCCGGATCGTCTCCCACAGTGCGGCGTAGACGATGCGCGGGTTGAGCGGGTCGATCGACACGTCGACGGCTCCGGCCGTGGGGCCACGGCCGAGGGCCCGGACCCATGAACGACCACCATCTCGGGAGCGATACAACCCGCGCTCCGGATTCGCGCCGTTCGAGTGACCGAGCGCGGCGACGAAGACGACATCGGGATCGCGAGGGTCGACGCGGATCTTTCCGATGTGCCGAGTGTCATCGAGCCCGAGGTGATCCCATGTCGCGCCGGCGTCCGTGGACCGGTAGACGCCATTGCCGTGCGAGACGGTATTGCGAATGCAGGCCTCGCCCATGCCGGCGTAGATCACGTTTCGGTCCGAAGGCGCGACCGCCAGGGCACCAACGGATGCCCGCGCGAAGAAACCATCGGTGATGTTCTCCCAGTAAACACCTGCATCCGTCGTCTTCCAGACGCCACCGCCGGTCGAGCCGAAGTAGAAGACGCTCGGCTCTGTCGGATCGCCGGCGACCGCGACGACCCGGCCGCCTCTGAACGGCCCAACGAGCCGCCAATGGAATCCCTCAAGGGGGCTATCACCGAGAGCCGCGCCGGTCCCGCTGGAGGGCGCTATGCCTCGATCCAGGTGTGCTCGTCGACCGTGAGAACGCTGTTCTGGAAGTGGACGGGGTTGTGCAGCTTCCTGCTCAACGCTCCGGCCTCCTTCAGCACCACGAGCCAGATGCTCGGCGCGTCCTGCCCGACCAGGAGCTGGGCATCCTTCAATAGCGCGTTCCGGGCGGCGTCATCTGTCGTGATCACTGCCTTATAGGCAAGCTCATCGACCTTCGTGTCGCAGAACCCCGCGGTGTTGCCACCTGCCGGCCGGAACTTGTCGCACGCATAGCGTCCGGTGATCGCGTTAGAGGCGTCATTGCCCCCGTTCGCGTCCTGCCACATCTGGAGCGCGCTCTTCTTCGGATCCTCACGGATGAGATCGAGGTACTTCGCGAATTCGACGGTCTGGATGTTGATGATGACGCCCACCGCCTTCAGATACTGCTGGACCGCCTGCTGCAGCTCGAAGTCCTTGAGATACGCGCCCTTCGGTCCGACAAGTGTCGCGGTGAAGCCATTCGGGTATCCGGCTGCGGCCAGCAGCTGCTTCGCCTTGGCCGGGTCGTACGGGAACGGTGGCGCGGGCACGAACCCCTGCGCGCCGGGAGGCACCGCGCCGCCCATGACGTCGGCAGTGCCGAGATAGAGATTCTTCGTGATCGACTCCTTGTCGATCGCGTAGTTGAGGGCTTGCCGGACCCGAACGTCATCGAACGGCTTCTTCAGTGCCGCAAGACCCATGAAGAGGTGCCGCGTGGTCGGTTTGAGGTCGATGGAGAGCGCAGGATTCTTCTGGATCCGGTCGATCTGCTCAGGGTTCACGCGGATCGCGAGCTGGACATCGCCGGCCTCGAGCGCGATGACCCGCGATTCCGCTTCCGGCAGGGCGCGGATCACGACCTTGTCCAGGTACGCCTTGTCGCCCCAGTAGTCGTCATTCCTGACCGCGACGAACCGCTCGTCCTTGATCCACTCGGAGAACTTGAATGGGCCAGTGCCCACAGGGTTCTTCGAAAGGTCCTTTCCATATTTCTTTATCGCATCCGGGCTGACGATGTACCCACTGTTGTCGGCGACGGTCGTCAGGAAGAACGCGTTCACACCTTTGGTGACGAAGCGGATCGTCATGTCGTCGACGACCTCGATCCGATCGATGATCGGCGCCCAGTTCGATGTGCGTAGCGGCTTGTCGCCGGTGAAGA
>JANXXG010000137.1 GCA_025350745.1 Chloroflexota bacterium
CCGTACAGTGGGCCGCGTCAGTGCGGCGCGCCGCTGGGGAGGGCGCGACGACCTTCATCGAATTCGGCAACGGCAACGTCCTTTCCGGGCTCGTGAAGCGGATCCTCCCCGACGCTCGCGTGGCGAACGTATCGGACCCGAAATCATTGGAGGAGGCGCTCGATCTCGTTCGATAAGATCCTCATCGCGAACCGGGGCGAGATCGCCGTGCGGGTCATTCGCGCCTGCCGCGAGATGGGTATCCAGAGCGTCGTCGTGTACAGCGAAGCCGACGCCCACAGCCTTCCGGTCCACCTGGCCGATGAGGCGATCTGCATCGGGCCGGCGAACTCGCGCGACTCCTATCTGAACATCCCCGCGATCATCTCGGCCGCCCTCATCTCGGGCGCGCAGGCGATCCACCCCGGCTACGGGTTCCTCTCCGAGAATGCGGACTTCTCCGAAGTCTGCAAGGAGCACGGGCTCGTGTTCATCGGACCGCCCCCTGAGGTCCTCGCGCGATTCCATGACAAGTCCGCGACGCGGGCTGCGATGAAGCGCGCGGGTCTCCCGGTCATCCCCGGCTCCGAGGGTCCGGTGAAGACGGCATCCGAGGCGCTCCGCATCGCCGAGGAGATCGGGTACCCGGTGATGCTCAAGGCCCGCTCGGGTGGCGGCGGCCGCGGGATGCGCAAGGCCGAGTCCGCCAAGGACCTGCAGCGCCTTTGGGAGCAGGCCCGCGCCGAGGCGAAGGCGAGCTTCGGCGACGACGGCATCTACCTCGAGCGAAACCTCGAGGGCGTGCGCCACATCGAGGCCCAGATCCTCGTCGACGACACCGGCGAGGGCATCTGCATGGGCGAGCGCGAGTGCTCGATCCAGCGCCGCAACCAGAAGATGCTCGAGGAGGCTCCCTCGATCTCGATCAACGAAGAGCTGCGCCGCCGGATCAAGCGGTACGCCGTCGATGCGGCGAAGCGATTTGGGTACCGCGGCGTCGGCACGTTCGAGTTCCTGGTCGACGCCGCCGGCGATCCGTACTTCATCGAGGTGAACGCGCGCATCCAGGTGGAGCACACCGTGACCGAGGCGGTGACCGGCATCGACCTCGTGAAGGAGCAGATCGCGCTCGCCGCAGGCGAGCCGCTCAGCTTCTCCGAGGAGCAGATCTACGTGAACGGCCATGCCATCGAGTGCCGGATCAACGCCGAGGATCCCGACAACAGCTTCGCGCCGTCGACCGGCACGCTCACGACGTGGCTCCCGCCGGCCGGGCCGGGCATCCGCCTCGACACGCACTGTTTCCAGGGCTATGAGGTGCCGCCGTTCTACGACTCCCTGCTCGCGAAGGTCATCGCCTGGGGCCGCAACCGCCCCGAGGCCGTGGCCCGGATGCAGCGCGCGCTCGATGAGTTCACCGTCGTCGGTGTGACGACGAACATCGACGCGCACAAGAAGATCCTCGCGAGCGAGCTGTTCAAGACCGGTCAGGTCACCACGCACCTCATCGACACCGTCGGGATCGAGGCCCTCACGGCTTGACCGTGATCCTCGACCGAGCGGGCATCGAGGCCCTCATCCCGCATCGCGAGCCGTTCCTGCTCATCGATCGGGTCACGGAGCTCGAGCCGCTCGTCCGCGCAGTCGCCGAGCACGATTTCACGGGCGAGGAGTGGTACCTCAAGGGCCACTTCCCGGGGAATCCGATCGTGCCCGGCGTCATCCTCACGGAGAGCATGGCTCAAGCCGCGACCGTCGCCGCGATGGCTCACCCGGATTATCGCAATGGGCTCGGGCTCTTCGCCGGCATCGAGGAGATGCGGTTCAAGCGGATCGTCCGGCCCGGCGAGACCGGTCGGTTCACGGCGGTGTTCGAGAAGATGCGCCGCGGCTTCGGCCGAGTGAAGGTCACAACGCACGTCGGCGACGAGCTCGCGGCCGAGGGCGTCATCCTCGCGGTGTTCCAGCCTGCAACGAAGGTGACGCCGTGAACAGGTCGGTCGAGATCGTCGGCGTACCGATGGACCTCGGCGGCTTCCGGCGCGGCGTCGACATGGGGCCGTCGGCGATCCGCTACGCCGGTCTGCGCGCGCGCCTTGCGGATCTCGGCTACAGCGTGCGCGACCGCGGCAACATCGCGGTCGCTGACCGCGACGAGGAC
>JANXXG010000160.1 GCA_025350745.1 Chloroflexota bacterium
CGCATGCCGCTGCTGCGCCGCCTGGATGAGGATCCGCAGGTTGCCCTTCACCTTCTCCTGATTGATGTACTCGTCGTCGGTGAGGCGCTGCGGCCGCAGGGTCGTCTCGAGGCTGTGCTCGTCCTCGCGCGCGACCGGCGCGACCGGCCGCGGGGCCATGCTCACCGCGCCGCCGCCTCTCGCGCCCGGCGGACGATGTCATGGATGCGGTCTGCGGCGAGATCCAGCGGGACCAGCTCCGCTTCGCTCGACGCGCGGCCCTTGAGCTCGACGCTCTTTTCCTTGAGGGACCGCCTACTGACGGTGACACGGTACGGGATGCCGATGAGATCGGCGTCGGCGAACTTCACGCCGGCTGACTCGTCGCGATCGTCGAACAGGACCTCGACACCCTTGTCCTCGAGCGTCGCGACGAGCGCATCGGCCGTGGACCGCACGGTCTCGTCGTTCATCGGGAGTCCGACCACGTGCACCTCGTACGGCGCGACGCTGAAGGGCCAGATGATCCCCTTCTCGTCGTGGCTCGTTTCGATGATCGTCTGGACCGCCCGACCAACGCCGATGCCGTACGAGCCGCCGACGAACGGCTTCCGCGTGCCGTCCTCCGCGAGGAAGGTCGCGCCCATCTTCTCCGAGTAGTACGTGCTGAAGGCGAAGATGTTCCCCACCTCGACGCCACGCTTGAGCGCCAGCGTGCCCCCATCGATGGGACAGACATCGCCCGTCCGGACGTCATGGACGTCGGCGCGCTCGGTGTCGGGGAAGTCGCGACCGGGCAGCACGTTCTCAAGATGGGTGTCCTTCTTGTTGGCTCCGGCGACATAGCCTCGACGCTCGACGCTCGTGTCCACGATGACCCGGACCTTCAGGCCGACCGGCCCGATGAAGCCGGCCACCCCGCCGACACGTCCAAAGTCGGCGTCGCCGGCGAAGACGATCTGGCTGACGTCAAGGAGCTTCCGCAGCTTCGCGTCGTTCACGGCGCGATCACCCGGGAGCACGACTGCGACGACATCCCCGCCGGCGCGGAGCAGCAACGTCTTGAGGAACGCCGACGCCGGCTTTGTGAGGAACGTCTCGAGGGCCTCGATCGAGGTCACACCGGGCGTCGCGATCTCGGTGGCGGCGGGAGCGTCGGCGTGCGCCGCGGCGGGCATCGTCCGGCGGGCCTTCTCCATGTTCGCCTTGTAGTCGCAGGTCTCGCAGACGGCGATGGTGTCCTCGCCGACGTCCGTGAGCACCTGGAATTCGTGCGCGAGATCGCCACCCATCGCTCCGGTGTCCGACTCGACGCTCACCGCGTCGAGCCCCATGCGCTGGAACGTGCGGACGTAGGCCCCATGCTGCGCCGCATACGACGTCGTGAGGCCGGCCTCGTCGATATCGAACGAGTACGCATCCTTCATCACGAACTCGCGCACGCGGAGCAGCCCGGCGCGCGGCCTCGCCTCGTCGCGGCCCTTCGATTGGAAGTGGTAGACCATGACCGGCAGCTGGCGATACGAGAGGATCTCCTCGCGGCCGTGATGCGTGATCAGCTCCTCGTGCGTGTAGCTCACCATGTACTCACGTCCGTTGTGATCCTTCGTCCGGAAGGTGATGGGCTCCAAAGCGTCCCAGCGCCCGGTCTCTTTCCAGAACTCGGCCGGAGTGAGGACGGGCATCTCCATCTCCTGGGCCCCGATCCGGTCCTGCTCCTCGCGGATGATCTGCTCGACCTTCTTCTGCACCCGGAAGCCGAGTGGCAGCCAGGTGTAGAGGCCGGCGGCCAGCGGCCGGGCGATCCCGGCGCGGAGCATCAGCTGGTGGCCCGGCGTCTGGGCGTCCGCGGGCGCATCCCGCAGGGTCCGGCCGAACATCTTCGACATCCGCATGGGCGAATTGTCACGGAAATCTCACAGGGCACGCTTTGGGCTATGCGGAGGGCCAACTGGGAGGCGGTCATGCAGCCGGAACAGCTCGTCGCGCAGCTAGTGGCGGAGATCCTGGGGATCGGGGCGTTCGCCCTCGTGGTCCTCTGG
>JANXXG010000230.1 GCA_025350745.1 Chloroflexota bacterium
TTCCTCGCGCACGTGCCGCTGCCGGGTGTCGACCAGACCCAGCTCACGTCTCTCCTGCAGAACAACCAGCTGCTCAGCCTGCTGGACCTCTTCTCCGGCGGCGGGCTGTCGCGCTTCAGCGTGGTCGCCCTTGGGGTGAACCCCTACATCAACGCCTCGATCATCATGACCCTCCTCAACCAGACGATCCCGCCGCTCGAGCGACTGTCCAAGGAAGGGGAGTACGGGCGGAACAAGATCAACTCCTACACCCGGATGCTCACCGTGCCGCTCGCGCTCCTGCAGGGCATCGGCGTCAGCGTGTTCATGCAGCGGTCGGGCGTGATCAAGGACTTCGGTCCCGCCAACCTCGGCCTGACGCTCGCGATCCTCGCGACCCTCACGGCCGGCACGCTCATCCTGATGTGGCTCGGCGAGCTCATCAGCGAGCGCGGCATCGGCAACGGGATCAGCTTCATCATCTTTGCCGGTATCGTCGGCCGGCTGCCCACGACGGTGAAACAGACCCTTGAGGTGCAGACGAACTACTTCGCGCTGGCGATCTACGTCCTCATCGCGGTGGGTGTCATCGCCGCGATCATCTTCATCCAGGAGGGCCAGCGTCGGGTCCCGGTGCAGTACGCCAAGCGGGTCCGGGGCACGCGGATGTATTCGGGCGGAGCGACGCATATCCCGCTCCGCGTGAACAGCGCGGGCGTCATCCCGATCATCTTCGCGATCTCGATCCTGCTCTTGCCGAGCCAGGTCGCCCAGTACTTCACGAACAGCGACACGGAATGGCTCCGGAACCTCGCGACGGGGATCGTGAACGCGTTCCAGAACACCATCCTCTACAACGCGGCCTACTTCATCTTGGTCGTCGCGTTCACGTTCTTCTACACGGCATTCACGTTCGTACCGAACGACGTCGCCGACAACATCAAGCGGTACGGCGGCTTCATCCCGGGCATCCGTCCGGGGCGGCCGACGGCCGAGTTCCTCGGTCGCGTCGTCACCCGCATCACCATCGCCGGCGCGCTGTTCTTGGGCATCGTCGCGGTCATGCCGACCCTCGTTGGCGACATCACCGGGGTGCAGACGCTGCGGCTCGGCGGCACGAGCATCCTGATCGTCGTCGGCGTGGTCGTCGAGACCATGAAACAGCTGGAAGCCCAGCTCCTCATGCGCAGCTATGAGGGGTTCATCCGGTGATGGCGGAGCGCGAGTCCCGGTCGCATGACGCGACCGGGATCGGCGACCTCATCTTCATGGGACCTCCCGGGGTGGGGAAGGGGACGCAGGCGAAGCGGCTCACCGAGCGCAACGGCTGGGTCCAGCTCTCGACCGGCGAGCTCTTCCGTGACCACCTGAAGCGTCAGACCCCGCTCGGGCAGATGGCCCAGCGGTACATGGACCGGGGCGACTACGTCCCCGACGACGTGACGATCGACATGGTCCGCGAGTTCCTTTCCGAGCTCACCCCCGATACGCGCGTGATGTTCGACGGCTTCCCGCGCACCGTCGCCCAGGCGCTCGCGCTGGACGCCCTCCTCGCTGAGCGTTCGCGATCCATCGGTCGGGTCCTGGTCCTCGACGCCCCCCGTGACGAGCTCGTCCGGCGGATCCTCGCGCGTTCGCGCGCCGAGGGCCGCGCCGATGACACTCCCGACGTGATCACGAAGCGATTCGAGGTGTACGCCGAGCAGACGCAGCCGGTGGTGGATCACTACCACGCCAAAGACCTCGTCCGGCGGGTGAACGGCCTGGGCGGGATCGACGAGATCACCGATCGCCTCATCGAGGGCGCCCGCTAGTGGTCACGCTCAAGACCGCGGACCAGATCGCGAAGATGCGCGAGGCCGGGGCGGTCGTCGCCGCGATGCTGTCCGCCACCCGCGCCGCCGTGCAGCCGGGCGTCACGACGCTCGAGCTCGACCGGATCGCGGCAGATGTGCTGAAGCGTGCCGGGGCGGAAAGCTCGTTCCTCGGCTACTACGGATACCCGAACACGATCTGCACGTCGGTGAACGACCAGATCGTGCACGGGATCCCGAGCCGCAGGAAGCTGAAAGAGGGCGACATCATCGGCATCGACGCCGGCGCGATCATCGACGGCTGGCATGCCGATGCCGCGATCACGGTCCCGGTGGGCCAGGTCTCGGCCGAAGCGCGGAAGCTCATCACCGTCACCGAGCAGGCGCTCCAAAAGGGCATCGCCGCGGCGCGTGTCGGTAACCGTCTCGGCGACATCGGCGCGGCGGTGCAGCAGTACGTCGAGGCGCAGGGCTTCTCGGTGGTCCGGAACTACGTCGGTCATGGGATCGGCCGGGCGATGCACGAAGAGCCGCAGGTCCCCAACTACGGCCCGGCGGAGCGGGGCAAAGACATCAAGGACGGCCTCTGCATCGCGATCGAGCCGATGGTGAACGTCGGCGGGATCGCGACAAAGGTGCTCGAGGATCAGTGGACGGTCGTGACCGGTGATGGCTCGCTGTCCGCTCATTTCGAGCACACCCTGGCCTGCCTGCCCGGCGGAACGGTCGTCTTGACGGCCTTTGAATGGGGCGCCCTTGATGGGGGCTCCTTTGAAAGGGGCTCGGCCGAGGCCGGCAAAGCCGGGCTCGGCCGCCCGAAGGACGCGACGGCTGGCGCGGTGTTCGCCCGATGACGACTTGCTCAAATCGGGCGGTTTTGGTACATTTTTGTTTCCCGTGGCAGGTTGCTGCGGAGCTTTGTGCGTCTGGGGTTCATGGCAAGCAGTAAACCGAGCAACAAGGACGTCATCGAGGTGGAGGGCACGGTCTCCGAGGCCCTCCCCAACGCGATGTTCAAAGTGGAGCTCCAGAACGGACACTCGGTCCTCGCGCACATCTCCGGGAAGATGCGGATGAATTTCATCCGGGTCGTTCCAGGTGACAAGGTCCTCGTGGAGCTGTCGCCGTATGACCTCAAACGAGGTCGCATCACGCGAAGGGTGAGGTACTAGGTGAAGGTCCAGGCGAGCGTCAAGAAGCGCTGCGACAAGTGCAAGATCATCCGACGGGATGGCGTGAACCGCGTCATCTGTTCGGAGCCGAAGCACAAGCAGCGTCAGGGATAAGGGGAGAGCGATGGCTCGGATCAGCGGCGTCGACATCCCGCGCGAGAAGCGCGCCGACGTGTCTCTTCGCTACATCTTCGGCATCGGTCCCACGACCGCCCGCCAGGTGCTTGACGAGGCCCGGGTCGACCACGCCATCCGTGTCCGCGACCTCACCGAGGCCCAGGTCGCGAAGATCCGCGAGATCATCGATCGCAAGTTCACGGTCGAAGGTGATCTTCGCCGCGAGGTCGCGCTGAACATCAAGCGCCTTCAGGAGATCGGCTCGTACCGGGGCCTTCGTCACCGCAAGTCGCTCCCGGTGCGCGGACAGCGGACGCGCACCAATGCGCGCACGCGTCGCGGCCCGCGCAAGACCGTTGCCGGCAAGAAGAAGACGGCAGCGAAGACCTAGAAGAGTGGCAGAGAAGAAAGGGACGACGTGAGCCAGGAGAAGGCCGAGAAGCCGCAGGCGAAGGCAGCCCCGACCGAGGGAGTCGCGAAGCCCGCACCGCGCCGCAAGCGCGAGAAGCGGATCGTGCCGCGCGGTGCTGCCCACATCAAGGCTTCGTTCAACAACACGATCGTCTCGCTGACCGACATGCAGGGGAACGTCATCGCCTGGGCGTCAGCCGGCGCGTCGGGGTGGAAGGGCTCCCGCAAGAGCACCCCCTACGCCGCGCAGGTCACGGCGGAGAACGCCGCCCGCAAGGCGATGGATCAGGGACTCCGCACGATCGAAGTGTTCGTACGCGGTCCGGGCGCGGGCCGTGAGGCCGCCATCCGCGCGCTCGAGGCGACCGGCCTCGAGGTCACCGCGATCACCGACGTCACCCCGATCCCGCACAACGGCTGCCGCGCGCCGAAGCGGCGCCGGGTCTAGAGGAGAACCGATGGCTCGTTACACCGGTCCGGTCTGCCGGCTCTGCCGCCGCGAAGGCATGAAGCTGTACCTCAAGGGCGAGAAGTGCGTGACGAAGTGCACGTTCGAGAAGCGCAGCTCGCCGCCCGGCATGCACCAGCAGCGCCGGCGCAAGGTCTCTGACTTCGCGCTGCAGCTCCGCGAGAAGCAGAAGGCCCGCCGGATCTACGGCGTTCTCGAGAAGCAGATGAAGAACACGTTCGACAAGGCGACCGAGAAGCGCGGGGCCACCGGTGAGGTCCTCCTCGAGCTCCTCGAGGCGCGCCTCGACAACGTTGTCTACCGCTCGGGTTTCGCGAAGTCGCGCTCGCAGGCGCGGCAGCTCGTGAACCACGGGCACTTCAGCGTCAACACGCGCCGCACGACGATCCCGAGCTACACGGTGAAGGCGAACGACACGATCACCGTGATGCCGTCGTCGCGCGAGTCGCAATACTTCAAGGACGTGCTCGCCTGGGCGAAGACGCAGACCCGCCCGGCGTGGCTCGAGGTCGATCCGGAGTCATTCACCGCTCGCATCGCGACGGATCCGGCGCGGGAACAGATCGAAACGCAGGTCGATACGCAGCTCATCGTTGAGCACTATTCCCGCTAGCCAGCCAGGAAGGAACTAACAGCATGGCCATCGTCCCAGAATTGGAATACCCGAAGATCGAGCGTCTCGAGGGCGACGACCGTCACGCACGGTTCGTCTGTGAGCCCCTCCCGTCGGGCTACGGCACGACCCTGGGCAACTCGTTGCGCCGCGTGCTGCTGTCGTCGCTGCCCGGCGCCGCGATCACCGCGGCACGGATCCGTGGTGTCGCGCACGAGTTCTCGACGATCCCCGGCGTCAAGGAAGACGTCGTCGAGATCGTCCTCAATCTGAAGAACATCCGGCTCCGCTCGTTCGCCAGCGAGCCGGTCACGTTGACCCTCGAGAAGACCGGTCCGGGCGACGTCACTGCCGCCGACATCCAGACCACGAGCGAGGTCGAGATCGTGAACCCCGAGGCGAAGATCGGGACGCTCGAGCCCGAGGCCTCCCTGTGGATGGAGCTGACGGTCGAGACGGGTCGCGGCTTCACCTCCGGCGACAAGAAGGAAGGCCTCCCGATCGGGGTGATCCCGATCGACGCGCTCTTCTCTCCCGTCCGCCGCGTGAACTTCAGTGTCGAGAACACCCGCGTCGGTCAGGTGACCAACTACGACCGGCTCATCCTCGAGGTCTGGACCGACGGCACCACTCCGCCCGACGAGGCGGTGGCCCAGGGCTCTCAGATCCTGATCCAGCAGTTCTCGCTGTTCACCGGCCTCGCCCGGTCGCAGGCCGCGCTCACGCAAGCGCCGCGCGCGAACGGCAGCTCGCTGCCGTCGGCGATCTCGGACATGCCGATCGAGGACCTCGACCTGCCGCAGCGCGCGTTCAACTCACTGAAGCGGCACGGGATCACCAAGGTCGGGCAGCTCCTGCAGACGCCCGATGAAGAGCTGCTCCGCATGCGGAACTTCGGCAAGAAGTCGCTCGACGAGATCAAGGAGCGCCTCGCGGCCCGCGGCCTCATCGAGGCACCCGAGCCGAGCGAGGCATCTGCCGATGACGCCGGTGACGACGCCCAGTCAGACGACCTGGACGACAACCTCAGTGCCGACGACCTGACCGGCGACGAGCCCGTCGCGGCCAAGGACGAGGAGCGCTAGGGCATGCCGCATCAGGTCCACCAGCGGAAGTTCGGGCGCGAGACCGGGCATCGCAAGTCGATGTTCCGTAACCTCACGCAGGCGATCCTCCGCTACGAGTCGGTGAAGACGACAGAGGCGAAGGCCAAAGAGGTCCGCACGTTCGTCGACGGCATGATCATCCTGGGTAAGAACGGCTCGCTGGTCGCCCGTCGCAAGGCGATCAGCTGGCTCCCTGAAAAGGAGATCGTGGACAAGCTGTTCACGGATCTCGCGACCCGTTACGCGGATCGGACGTCTGGCTTCACCAGACTGACACGCCTGCCGCGCCGGGTGGGGGATAGCGCGCCGATGATGCTCATCGAGCTGATGCCGGCCGTCGAGGAGACGGCGGATCCGTCGGCCGAGGCGAAGCCCCGCCGCCGTCTCGCCCTCCCGCGCCGGAAGACCACGGCGAAGGCATCGTCCGATGGTGGCAAGGGCGCAGGCCCTGCGGCGAAAAAGACCGTTGCCAAGAAGACGGTCAAGGCGAAGGCCTAACGAAGAGCTATCGGGCGCGCGTCGCCTACGACGGGACCGCGTTCGCGGGGTTCCAGATCCAGGATGACGCGCGAACGGTGCAAGGCGAGCTGGAACGGGCGCTCGCGAAGGTCTGCGACGAGCCGGTGCGTATCGCCGGTGCGGGACGGACGGACGCGGGGGTCCACGCGATAGGACAGGTCATGAGCTTTCGGACAGCCAGCCGGCTGGACGGGGCGAAGATGGGACGGGGGGTCAACGCCCTCCTTCCCTCGGACATCGCGGTCTCGGCGCTCGAGCCGTGCGGGGAGGAGTTCCACGCCCGGTTCACGGCGACGGGACGCACATATGAATATCGGCTTCGGGTGGGATCGGATCGCGATCCGCTCGAGCGCTGGGCGTATCACCATCCGGCCGCGCTGCGGCTGGATGCGATGCGCGAGGCGGGTGCCGCATTGATCGGACGCCGAGACTTCGGCGCCTTCGCCAGCGGCGAGGGCCCCAGTCGTGGGATGGTCCGGACGGTGCGGCGGGCGGACTGGTCGCGCGACGGCGACCTCCTCCGGTTCGAGATCGAGGCCGATGCGTTCCTTCGGGGCATGGTCCGCGCGATCGTGGGGACCCTGCTCTGGGTGGGACGCGGGAAGACCAGCGTGGAGCGGTTCGGCGAGATCGTGCGGTCACAAGACCGCGCGCAGGCCGGGCCGAGCGCGCCGGCACAGGGACTCTGTCTGACCCGAGTGACGTACGACGAGGACGAGACGCGAGCAGGACGAGCGGAACGAGAAAGACCGATGCGAGGGACAAATGCCGACGACGACGATCAGCACTAGGACGCGAAGCGCGAAGGCAAGCGAGATCGAGCGGCACTGGCGCGTCGTGGACGCGGACGGTGCGGTGCTCGGTCGCCTGGCCACGCAGGTCGCGGCGACCCTCCGCGGGAAGCACAAGGCGACCTTCACGCCGAGCCTCGATACCGGTGACCCGGTGGTGATCATCAATGCGGCGAAGATCAAGGTCACCGGGAAGAAGCTCTCCGACAAGCTGTACGTTCGCCACTCCGGCTACCCGGGCGGGTTCAAGTCGGAGACCCTCGAGCGTCTGCTCGAACGGCGGCCCGAGGAGGTCGTGCGGCGGGCGGTCCGTGGGATGCTCCCGCAGAATCGTCTTGGCGAGCAGATGTCGCGCAAGCTCTTCGTGTACGCGGGGCCCGAGCACCCGCACCAGGCCCAGCGGCCAGAGACGCTCGCGATGGAGAAGCGCTAGATGAAGACCATGCCGTATTTCCAGGGCACCGGTAGCCGAAAGACGAGCGTCGCACGGGTGCGGCTCGTTCCCGGCGAGGGCACCGTCGTCGTGAACGGCAAGGCGCTCGAGGAGTACTTCGGTCGCGATGGCTATGCCGAGCTCGCGGTCGCGCCGTTCTCCGTGACGAGCACGGTCCGGCGGTTCAATGCGATGGTGAAGGTCCAGGGTGGCGGCGAGTCCGGCCAGCTCGGCGCGATCCGGCACGCGATCTCCCGCGCCCTGCTGCAGGTGGACCCCGAGCACCGGGCGGTCCTGCGCAAGGCCGGGCTGCTCACGCGCGATCCGCGCGCGAAGGAGCGAAAGAAGCCTGGTCTGAAGCGGGCGCGCAAGGCGCCGCAGTTCACCAAGCGGTAGCGAGGGCTCGCAGGCGTCGCGTCCGGACCGGACGGGGCGCACACTACTCGCGGTGACGGCCGGTCAGGACTTCAACTACAAGGTCGCGCTCGCCTCCGGGCTGCGCGAGCTGCAGGCCGGCCGCCTCTCGAAGGCCGAGCAGCAGTTCGAGTACCTCTGCGCCAAGTTCCCCACGGCCCCCGGCGGGTATCGCGGTATCGCAAAGGTCCGTCTGGAGCAGGCTGACCGGTCCGGGGCGCTCACCGTCCTGCGTGACGGCGCCGCCAAGCTCGCGAAGGCCGGCGAGCACCTCGGGGTCGTCGCGCTCCTCACGGAGGCCCTGGGCCTCGATGCGCTGGATCTCTCCGCGCACCGCAGGCTCGCCGCCGCGCACGCGCTGGTGGGCGAGATGGATGCCGCCTGCGACGAGTACGCGCGCTACGCGCGCGCGATCGTGGGCACCGACCCGGCCGGGGCGCAGCGTGAGGTCCGCTACGGATTGGACTCGCTCGGGCCACAACCCGGTCTGGTGTCGCTCGCGCGCGAGGTCGGCCTGGACATCGAGTCGCGTGCCGCTGTCCCTTCGGCGCTGCGCGTCGAGCCGCGCCAGCCCGCCCAACCCTCACAACCGGCCGGCGCGATCCCCGGCATCCCACGGCGCGAACGCGCAGGTGAGCCCGCCGCAGCCATCGATCCAAGGGCCGCGCTCCTCGACGCGCTGGGCACCGATACGGTTTCCCCGCTAGCCGCCGCTGCGCCGGCGGCACCGGCCTGGGCCGAGCCACAGCGCGCGCGGGTCGCCGAGCCACCGCTCGACGACGGCGAAGATCCACTCGCCGCCGAGGAGCTTGCGGCACAGTACCTCGCGGCAAAGGACCCCCGAGCGGCCCAGTCGGCGTTGATCGCCGCCCGGCACTTCATCGCCGACGGCCGCACCAGCGCCGCATCGGACCTCCTGCTTCAGCTCATCGCCTCCGGTCTCGCGGATCACCAGGCCCAGCGCCTGTTGATCGACGTCGTGAGCTCCATCGGGAAGCGCGACGTCGCGCGCGCGAAGTGCGCGCTCCTCGCGGAAGCGCTCCGGCTCGATGGCCAGGCGGAGCTCGCGATGGAAGTCGAGCGGCTCGCGCAGGCGGTCTGATGGACGCGTTCTTTGCGGCCGTGCGCGCGCTCTTCAACGGTCAGACCTTCGGCTGGACCAACGTCCTCGACATCGCGATCGTGTTCGTCTTCGTCTACTACCTGCTTGTCCTCATCCGGGGGACCCGCGCGGTGCAGCTCCTGCTGGGCGTGCTCGTTCTCGTGGTGATCTACGGCCTGGCCGTATTGCTGCAGCTGACGCTCACGAAGCTCGTTCTCCAGGCGGGCCTCGCGGTCGCGGCCTTTGCGATCGTGATCGTGTTCCAGCCGGAGCTTCGTCGCGCACTCGGGCAGATCGGCCAGCTTGGCCCGCTCAACCGCCTGTTGGCGCCGACGGATGACGAGGAGGTCGACCGGATGGTCGATGAGCTGACGCGCGCGGCACTGCTCATCAGCGGTGCGCGGCACGGCGCACTCATCGTCATCGAGCGCGGGACCGGTCTCCAGGACTACACGGAGACGGGCGTGCTGGTCAACGGCAAGCTGTCCGCTGAGCTCCTCGCATCGATCTTCATGGTCCGTTCTCCGCTCCACGACGGCGCGGTGATCGTCCGTGGTCCGCAGATCCTCGCGGCGGCCTGCCTGCTGCCGCTCGAGGACACCCAGGAGCGCGCGTCCCACCGGTACGGCATGCGCCACCGCGCGGCCCTCTCGATCAGCTCGCAGACCGACGCGATCGTCATCGTCGTGTCCGAGGAGACGCAGGCGATCTCCATCGCGAGCAGTGGCAGGATCATCGGCGGCCTCGACGAGGAGCGGCTGCGTCGCGTCCTGAGCTCGCTTCTCCGCAGCCGGATCCAGCCGCTCCCCTTCCGCAGCAAGGCGTCCTGACCCGTGGGCGATCCGGAGTACGCCCCCAGGCGCAGGGGCGGCATCCGTCGGATCGACTTCCGCCGCGCGATCACCCACGACTTTCCGTTGAAGGCCGCCGCGCTCGCGATCGCCCTGCTGGCGTTCGTCGCCGTCCTGGAGAGCACGCCCGAGGAGGCGGTCCAGACGTATCACATCGCCCTCGAGCGGCCCGAAGTACCCGCGGGCTACGTGCTGCGTGGCGCCCTCGGGGAAGTCATGATCAAGCTGCGCGGACCGCAGCCTGCGGTCGCCAGGATCGCGCCGTCGGATCTGCATCCGACCCTCGACCTCACCGGCGCCGACTTCACCCGAAATGAGCTGCAGGATCTGCCGGTCCGCGTGCCGCTGAACGAGCAGGCGATCATCGCCCAGACGGACCCCGCGGTCGTGTCGGTTCGCATCGAGAGGATCGTGGCGCGGTCGCTCACCGTGCAGGTGCGATTCGCGAACGATCCGCCGCGGGGCTTCATGCCCGGTGCGCCGACCTTCTCGTCATCCGAGGTCCGCCTGATCGGGGCGCAGAGCCTGGTGTCGAGCGTCGCCGCGGTGCTCGCCACGATCCGGTTCGGTGACACGCCGATCGACATCTCCACGAGCGCCTCCGCTTCGCCGGTGGACGCCGCAGGAAATCCGGTGGACGGCGTCCAGTTGGATCCGCCGACGCTGCAGGTCAGCGTGCCGGTCCTCTCCACCTCGAGCACCCGCACGGTCCCGGTGCTCTGGTCGATCCGCGGCTCCGTGGGGGCCGGCTACTGGATCTCCCGAGTCACGACGGACCCGGTCGCGGTCCCGGTCCAAGGGGCCCCGGCCGCGCTGGCGGCGATCGACCGGCTCGACACCGGGCCCATCGACGTGTCCGGCCTGACGGCGAACGCGTCCTTCAGGGTGCCGCTGCTCCTGCCCGCCGGCATCACGTTGCTGCAGCCGACCGATGCGGTCGTCGGGGTGACCGTGATCCCGCTCACCGGTACGCGCCCGTATCCGCAGATCGCGCTCGCCGTTACCGGTCTGGGGGCCGGCCTCGCGGCGGATACCGACCCGCGGACCGTCGACGTCGTCGTCGGAGGACCCCTTGCGGCGCTCGCCGCGCTCGGTCCCGAGGCGGTGACCGCGACCGTTGACGCCACCGGCCGCACCATCGGCACCGGTCCGGCGGACGTCGTGCTGAAGCTCCCGGCGGGTGTTACGGCCATCACGCTGCAGCCGATCCGCGTGACCCTCACGATGAGAGCCAGATGAACCGAACTGCGCTTCGTCCGGCCATTGCCCGGATGGTCCCGTGACCCGGCTCTTCGGCACCGACGGCATCCGGGGAGTCGCGAACCTCGACCTGACCCCAGAGCTCGCGCTCCGGCTCGGGCGCGCGGCCGGCCACGTCCTCGGCACCCAGGGGCACGAGGTCATCATCGGTCGCGACACCCGCCGATCTGGCCGGATGCTCGAGAGTGCCCTCGCCGCCGGGCTCTGCTCGGTCGGCATGAACGTGCGGCTCGCCGGGCATATCCCGACGCCGGGCCTCGCGTACCTCGCTCGGACGGAGGATGTGGTGGCGGGCGCGGTGATCAGCGCGTCGCACAACCCGGCGCCAGATAACGGGATCAAGTTCTTCGACCACGCCGGTCTGAAGCTGCCCGACGCCACGGAGGACCGCATCGAGCAGGCGATGGCCGATGACGCGGGCCTGGCCCGGCCGACCGAAGGCGGGATCGGGCTCATCGGCGACGTCCGCGCCCTCGTGAAGAAGTACGAGGACTTCCTCGGATCGATCGCACCGGCCCTCGATGGGCTGCGCGTGGTGCTCGATTGCGCCAACGGATCGACCTATCGCGTCGCTCCCGCGGTCTTCGCCCGCGCGGGCGCGGACGTCCTCACCCTGTTCGACATGCCGGATGGCGCGAATATCAACCTGGGCTGCGGCGCCACCGCGCCCGCGGCGCTTCAGGCGGCCGTGGTGGAGCACAAGGCCGACGTGGGATTCGCTTTCGACGGTGACGGTGACCGGGTCATGACGGTGGACAGCACGGGGACCGTGCTCGACGGGGACTTCGTCCTCGCACTCGCTGCCCGCCACTTCGCGAAGCACGGGAAGCTCGACCCCAAGGTGGTGATCGGGACGATCATGACGAACGGCGGGCTCGAGGCGACGCTCGCCCGCGATGGCATCGCGCTCGTCCGTACCCAGGTCGGCGATCGCTACGTGTGGGAGGAGCTCGAGCGGCGGAAGGCCCAGTTCGGCGGCGAGCCTTCAGGCCACATCATCTTCCGCGAGTTCACCACCACCGGCGACGGGATCCTCACCGCGCTCGAGGTCCTCGCGCTCATGCGGTCCGAGAAGCGATCGCTCACGGAGCTCGCGCGCGAGGTGGAGCACTGGCCGCAGATCACGAAGAACGTGAAGGCCCCCCGCCGCCGCGAGTGGAAGGAGATCACCCGGTTCTCGACCGCGGTGCGCGACGCCGAAGCGGAGCTCGGGTCGGGCGGCCGGCTGGTCGTCCGTGCGTCGGGCACCGAGCCGGTGCTGCGGATCACGGTCGAAGCGCGCGACGACGCGACCGCCAGGCGGATCGTCGAATCGCTCGCCGCCGAGGCGATGGAGGCCCTCGCTTAGCCATGTGTGGGATCGTCGGCTACACCGGTCCGCGCCAGGCGCTTCCGCTGTTGATGAGCGGGCTGCGCCGGCTCGAATACCGCGGGTACGACTCCGCCGGGGTGGCGATCGAGCGCGACCGCACCCTCGCGGTCCGGCGCGCCGAGGGCAAGCTCGACAATCTCGCGTCCGTCGTTGCCGCCCGGCCGGTGACCGGCGACACCGGCATCGGGCACACCCGCTGGGC
>JANXXG010000235.1 GCA_025350745.1 Chloroflexota bacterium
AGCGCGGCGCGGCGATGGTGTTCCAGGACTACGCCCTCTTTCCCCACATGAGCGTGTTCAACAACGTCGCGTACGGTCTCAAGCTCGCGAAGAAGAGCAAGTCGGAGATCGAGCGCAAGACGAACGACACCTTGAAGTTCGTTGGGCTTGCCGGACTGGGCGATCGCCAGCCGAACCAGCTCTCCGGTGGCCAGCAGCAGCGCGTCGCCGTCGCCCGAGCCCTCGTGGTGGAGCCCGAGATCCTGTTGTTGGATGAGCCGCTCTCGAATCTCGACGCGAAGCTTCGCGAGTCTCTGCGCTGGGAGCTGCGTTCGTTCCAGCAGCGCCTTGGGATGACGTTCGTGTACGTCACGCACGATCAGGACGAGGCGCTGTCGCTGTCGGACTGGGTCGCGGTGATGAACGCGGGCAAGGTCGAGCAGGCCGGCGTGCCGTGGGAGATCTATTACCACCCGAAGACCGCGTTCCTTGCGGACTTCGTCGGCGCGGTGAACCTCGTGCCTGCTGTCGTGCGTGACGTGCGGGACGGCATCGCGACCGTGTCACTTGGCTCGGCCGTGGCACCGGTCCGGCTCCCGGAGGGCGTATCGCCGGCGAGCGGCGCGCAGGTCCAGCTCTGCATCCGGCCGGAAAGCCTCGCGCTGCGGCCCGCGAGCGCGGCCGCCGACGGCCAGGTCCATCTTGCGGGTACGGTCGCGCGCAAGGCGTTCCTCGGCGACCTCATGCGCTACTGGGTGACGGTCGACGGCCGCGAATGGATCGTCGATCAGCCGGACCCGGGTGCGGCGACTCCGTATGACGGCGCCGTGGTCATCGCGGTCCGGCCCGAGCGGATCCACCTCATCCACGCGTAGCGCGCGCGCGGATTCGTACACTCGCCACGTGCCCGAAGAGCGGAAGCTCGTCTCGATCCTGTTCGCCGATACGGTCGGCTCGACCGCCCTCGGTGACGAGCACGACGCGGAGCTGGTCCGCGCGACCATGGCCCGGTACTTCGAGCGGATGCGGGCCATCGCCGAGCGGCACGGCGGCACTGTCGAGAAATTCATTGGCGACGCGGTCATGGTGGTCTTCGGGGTCCCGCGGGTGCACGACGATGACGCGGAGCGCGCGGTCCGGGCCGGCCTTGCGATGCGGGATGAGCTCGCCGACCTGAATCGCGAGCTCGCTTTCGAGCTCGCCGCGCGGGTCGGCATCAACAGCGGTGAGGCGGTCGCCGATCCGGGCGCGGGGAACCAGTTCCTCGTCACCGGGGACGTCGTGAATGTCGCTGCGCGGCTGCAGCAGGGTGCCGATGTCGGCGAGGTCGTCGTCGGCGCGCTCACCGAGCAGCTCACCCGGGTCGCGATCGAGTACCGGCCCCACGAGCCGATCGTGGCGAAAGGCAAGGCGGCCCCGCTCCGCGCGTTCACCGCAGTGCGGGCGAAGAGCGTGGTGCCTGATCAGGCTCGTGGCCTGCCAGCGATGCGCGCCGCGCTCGTCGGCCGGGACCGCGAGCTGAAGGTGCTCCTCGGAACGATCGAACGGGCCAAGGCCGACCGGGCGGTGCACATCGTCACGCTCCTGGGTGAGCCGGGCGTCGGGAAGTCGCGGCTCGTCGGCGAGTGTCTTGTCCGGCTGCAGGACGGATCCGCGATCCTCCGCGGCCGCTGCCTCCCGTACGGCGCGGGGATCACGTACTGGCCGCTCATCGAGATCCTTCGCGCCCAGGCCGGGATCGCCGCTGCCGACGACCGGACACAGGCGGTCGCGAATCTCGATGGGCACCTCGCCGCGGTGCTGACCGGCGAGACAGACCTCACGCCGGTCCGCTCGCGGCTGCACGTCCTCCTGGGCCTCGAGTCGCCCGCGGTCGCGCTCCCCGACGTCGCGCCCGGCCGCGTCCACGCGGAGATCGGCTGGGCCCTTCGCCGGTACCTCGAAGCCATCGCTGCCCAGCGGGCCGTGGTGATCGTCGTCGACGACCTGCAATGGGCCGAGCCCGCGCTCATCGAGGTCCTCGACGGGATCCTGGACCGGATGCGTGGCGTACCCCTTGCGCTGATCTGCGTCGCGCGGCCGG
>JANXXG010000312.1 GCA_025350745.1 Chloroflexota bacterium
CTGTGGACGGACCGCTCGCGAAGACCATCGTGGGGTTCGAGGACCGGCCCGAGCAGCGGCAGCTCGCGATCGAGATCGAGCGCACCTTCGCGACCGGCGGCGTGCTCGTGGCCGAAGCCGGTACCGGAGTGGGGAAGTCGGTCGCCTATAGCCTGCCCGCGATCGGCCGGGCCCAGGCCGGGGAGCGGGTCATCGTGAGCACCCACACGCTGCCCCTCCAGGACCAGCTCGTGCGGAAGGATCTGCCGGCGCTGCAGGCGGCGCTCGGCACCGACGTGCGCGTCGCCGTGCTCAAGGGCCGGTCCAATTACCTGTGCCCGCGTCGATGGCAGCTCTTCCGGACCCAGGTCGCGACCCGCGAGGAAGCGCGGCTCGCCCTCAAGACGCTGATCTGGCGGATGACGACGACGAGCGGCGACCGGGCCGAGCTCAACCTCCTTGGCGGCGAGAGCGGTCTCTGGTCACGGATCTCCGCCGACGACGAGACCTGCACCGGTCGCCGGTGCGCGGCGACGCGCGGTGGCTGCTACCTCGAGAACGCGCGCAGCGCCGCGGCCGTGGCCGGCATCGTCGTCGTCAATCACGCCCTGCTCTGCCATGACGCACGTGCCGGCGGCACCCTGCTGCCGGAGGCCGACCACGTCGTCGTCGACGAGGCTCATCATCTGGAAGACGTCGCATCGGATGCGTTCGGCTTCAAGCTCGAGACCTGGCGCACCCGTCGTGATCTCGAGCGCATCGCGCACTCGCCGCTTGTCGTCAGCGCCCTCAGATCGGATGATCCGGGCCGGGTCGACGCCGCGCAGATCCTCCGCGCTGAGATCGCGCGGGCCGGCGGGATCGTGGACGACACCTTCGCGGCGCTTGGCACGCTCCTGCCCGATGGCGTCGATCGCTTCCGGATGACCGCCGGCTTCCGGGCGAGCGACGAGCGCTGGCTTCCGATCGAGCTGGAGGCCGAGCGGCTCGCCGACGTGCTCGGCGCGATCCGCGGCGCCGGTGACCGCCTGGCCGCCCGGGGCGGCGAGGACGACGAGGTCGTTGAGCACGAGAGCGCGATGAAGGAGCTCATCGGCGAGCAAGGGGCGATCGAGCACGGCATCCATCAGCCGCAACGCGGGGAGATCGCGTGGCTGGCCCGCAGCCGTGACGGCATCGGCCTGTACATCGCTCCGGCGCATGTCGGCGGCGCGATCAGGCGGACCCTCATCGACCGGCATCGTTCGGTCATCCTCACATCCGCGACGCTCGGGGTCGCCGGAACGATGACCTTCACGATGGACCGGTTGGGCGTCGCGGACCTCGCGGGCACTCTGCGCGTCGGATCGCCATTCGATCACGCGAACCAGGCGGTGCTCATCGTGCCGTCTGATATCCCGCTCCCGCACGACGACCAATTCCCGCTCGAGGCAGCCTCCATCGTCGGCGACGTCGCTCGGGCCCTGGACGGGAGGACCCTGGTCCTCTTCACATCGCACAACGCGATGCGGGAGGTCGGCGCGCAGCTCGCGGGCCTCGAGGACAGCGGCATCGCCGTCCTCACGCAGGGTCTCGACGGCTCGCGGCGGGCGATCCTCGAGCGCTTCGCCGCCGGCAAGGCGGTGCTGCTCGGCACGCAATCATTCTGGGAGGGCGTCGATCTTCCGGGCGACCAGCTGAAATGCGTGATCATCGCGAAGCTCCCGTTCCCGGTGCCCGACGACCCGCTCATCCAGGGGCGGTCCGAGCGCTACGACGATCCCTTCCGGGAATACCAGCTGCCGTTGGCCGCGCTCCGGCTGCGTCAGGGATACGGCCGGCTCATCCGAACGAAGACGGATCGCGGTGCCGTCGTGCTGCTCGATCGCCGGGTGATCCTCCAGGAGTACGGACCCACGTTCCTCGCGTCACTGCCGGCCGTGCGGGTGCACCGCATCCCGAGCGATGGGATCGGGCTCGCCGTGGCCGAGCATTGCTCCCGCGCGTAGCGGAGCCAGCCGGGAGCATCATCTACGGCGTGGAGCAGGGATCGACCGGCCTCGTCCGGGCGTGGCTCGAGACGGTGCCGCTGGAGACCCGCACCCGGCTGTACCTCCTGCTTGCGGAGCTCTGCGCCGGCCTTGATGTGTCCCGGCACAACCAGTTCGGGTTCTTGCGGTTGCGGGCGGAGTTCGAGACCTCGGGCGAGCTCTTCGGCTGCAGCCTCCCGGAGCTCAGAGATGCCATCGCGGAGACCCTTGGTGACCTGGAGGCCCTTCGGCCGGATCGACCGGCCAGCCCGCTGGAGGCCCTCCGGATCGCGGTCGAGTCACGCGGGCACCCCGATTTCCGCTAGGCGCAATAGGGGGTCATAGCCCGTCTGGGGGGCTTGCCTGGACGTTGGGTGTTACTAAACTTCGAGACGGTGGCAGGCTTGCCTGCCGCCGAACCAACCGATCTGGGAAGAAAGGAGCTCCACTGTGCTTGCATTCTTCCGCGACGACGAAGGCCAGGGCCTGGTCGAGTACGCACTCATCATTGCTGTTATCGCCATCGCCGTCATCGTCGCCATGATCTTCCTCCGCGGCCAGCTGCAGAACATCTTCAGCAACATCGGCAACAACCTCACCTAGCCGAGCCAGACGTTGTGAAAGAGCCCGGGCTTCGGCCCGGGCTCTTTTTGCATTTCTATCTATCATCGACAGCCGGCCCGCGCTCGCGGAGCCCTGTGGCGGTGCGCGTTGTCCCATTGGTCTCACGTTATGGGGTGGTCGGCTGTCCGCCGTTCTGCGGCGCTCGGCGCCGTGCTCGCGGTCCTGCTCGCTGCCTGCGGCAGCTCGGCCGCGCCTGGCGCGACGGCGGAACCTGAGAAGACCGACATCGTCATGGGCTTTGTGCCCTCCCGCGATGTGAACCAGATCCAGGCGAGCGCGGACTCGATCGCCCAGTACCTGTCCAAGGAGACCGGCTACAAGGTCACGTCTAAGACCCTCACGAGCTACGCAGCGGTCGCCGAGGGCATGACCTCCAAGCTGATCGACATCGGCTGGGGTGGTCCGTTGGACTACGTGACCACCCACAACCAGAACGGTGCCTATCCGATCACTGCCTCGGTCCGCAACGGCGTGAAGGGATACAAGGCCTTCGTCGTCGTGAAGTCGAGCAGCGCGATCCAGAGCCTCAAGGATCTGAAGGGCAAGTCCTTCGCGTTCGGCGACACCCTGTCTGCCTCGAGCAACCTGTACCCGAAGGCCGGGATGCTCAAGGAGGGGCTCAACCCCGAGGCTGACCTCAAGGCGACCAAGATCAGCAACCAGAGCGCGATCGCCATCGCCGTGTATCAGGGCCAGGTCGACGGCGGCGCGTTCTACGACGACGCGCGGACCAACAAGGAGGTCGTTGGCGTGTTCCCGGACGTGCTGACCGCCACCCGGATCATCTGGACCAGCCCGCTCATCCCGGCCGATCCGCAGTTCGTCCGCAAGGACCTGAACAAGACGACCGTCGACAAGCTCAAGGCCGCGATGCTGAAGCTCAGCAGCGACCCCCAGGGCAAAGTGTGGCTCAAGGATCTCTTCACGATCGATGCGCTCGTCGAGGCCACCGACACCGACTACGACGGGCTCCGTGACGTGATCAAGAGCGTCAACCCCGGGTTCTTCGCCTCGCCGAGCCCGACCGCGAAGTGATCGGGCGCGCGTGACCCGCGCGTTCGTCGAGGTGCGGGGTCTCCGGGTCGTCTACCCAGGCGGCACGAAGGCCCTGCGCGGCATCGATCTGGACATCGAGGAAGGCTCGTTCGTCGCCGCTGTCGGACTTTCCGGGGCGGGGAAGTCGTCCTTCCTTCGCTCGTTGAACCACCTCGTGCGCCCGACCAGTGGGAGCATCCTCGTGGGTGGCCGGCAGGTGGTCGCTGCCCGCGGCGGCGATCTGCGCCGCGTCCGTCGTGAGACCGGCATGGTGTTCCAGCAGTTCAATCTCGTCCGACGGATGAGCGTCCTTCGCAATGTGCTCGTCGGCCGGCTCGGCTATCACGGTGGTCTGGGCGCGGTCTGGCCGCGATTCACCGATACGGACCGGCAGCTGAGCCGCGCCGCCCTTGAGCGCGTCGGCCTCGGGGACCGGGCCGGGTCGCGCGCCGACCGTCTCTCCGGAGGACAGCAACAGCGGGTCGCGATCGCCCGCGCGCTCGCGCAGCAGCCCCGGCTCATGCTCGCCGACGAGCCGGTCGCGAGCCTCGATCCCGAGACGAGCCTCGCCGTGCTGAGCCATCTCCGCGAGATCAACCAACGGGATGGCATCACGACGATCACCGCGTTGCACCAGCTGGATCTCGCGCAGCGATTCGCCGACCGGGTGGTCGCGTTCCGTGACGGCCGGATCGTCTACGACGGACCGCCGCACGGTCTTGACGAAAGCGCATATGGCCGCATCTACCGCGCCGAGCGCTGAGCCCGCCCGCCCGCTGCGGGCGCTGCTCACCACCATCGGGCTCGTGGCCGCGATCGTCGCCGTGCGTCAGCTCGCGATCGACACGGAGGTCAACGTCCCGAAGTTCTTCGAGTACGCCCCGAACATGGCGCGGCTCGCATCGGGCGTCTTCAATCCCGACCTCTCGGTCCTGCCGATGCTCGGCAAGTACGTCCGAGAGACCATCGAGATCGCGCTCCTCGGCACGCTCATCGGGGCGGCGCTCGCGGTCCCGGTGAGCTTCGTCATGGCGCGGAACCTCATGCGGCGCACCGCCGTGACGACCGGCCTGTACTACGTCGTCCGGGCGATCCTCAGCGTCGTCCGCACCGTGCCGACGCTGCTTTGGGGCCTCCTGTTCCTCGTCGCCGCGGGACCGGGACCCTTCGCAGGCGTGCTGGCGATCAGCGCGTTCACCATGGGACTGCTCGCGAAGCTCTATTCGGAAGCGATCGAGTCGATCGATTGGGGACAGATCGAAGCGGTCAGCGCTGCCGGCGGTACCGCGGCGCACGTGATCCGGTTCGGTGTCGTTCCACAGGTCTTCCCGTTCTTCGTCGCGCACACGTTGTACGGATTCGAGGTGAACACGCACTCGGCGTTCGTGCTCGGTTTCATCGGCGCGGGCGGGATGGGTTTCATCATTCTCGAGTTCATTCAGCAGTTCATGTATCGCCCGACCGGCACCGCGCTGATCGTCGCGATCGCGATCACGCTGGCGATCGACTACTCCAGCGCCTGGCTACGCGCCCGGATCCTCTGACCGGAGGGCCGACCGGCGCGCCGCCGGGGAGGCCCGGCAGGGGTGTGCGTTCTTGGTACACTGACTCGTGGATCGGGCGGATCCGCCCGATACTTCGCACGCTTCACGAAATTCCCTGCGACACACCCGCCAGGGCGTGTCGTCGGCCGTGGGGCGGAGGCATCAAGGGAGAACGCGTTGGCCGTCGTCACCATGAAACAGCTCTTGGAGTCGGGTGTTCATTTCGGACACCAGGCTCGCCGGTGGAACCCGAAGATGAAGCG
>JANXXG010000320.1 GCA_025350745.1 Chloroflexota bacterium
CCCACTCGGGCGCGTCGATGACCTCGCGTTGGCCGGTCTTCGGGTCGTAGGCGGCAAGGTACAGGTGCTCGCGCCCGTGATCGGTCATCGCGAGCGGGCGGCCGTCAGCGAGCCAGCCGGCGGGGACGTTCGAGACGTCACCGTCGTGCGGGGTCAGGTGGGTCGCGGAGCCGCTCCCGGCATCGACGATGAAGAGGTCCTGATCGGTGTTCGCGGCCACGCGCATCACCAGAAGCGATCTCCCATCCGGTGACCAGCCGCCGGCAACGTGCCACGCCGGTCCGGACACGATGACGCGCTCCGTCGCCCGCTCCACGTCTTCTGAAAAGGCGCAGCCGCCAACGACGATGTCCATGTCGGTGGACTCGCGCGCGTTGGAGGAGAACGCGACGCGCGAGCCGTCCGGTGAAACGGCGTTCCACGAGAGAAGGCGCTGGACGCGCTCGCCCTCGGACCACGAGAGCTTCTCAACGCGCTCGTCCGAGCGCGCGACGTACAGCTGATGGAGCTCCGTGCCGCCGCGATCGGCTGCGCCGATGAGATCGCCCCGCTTCGACCACGCGAGCGACCGCAGCGCGGCGTCATCGACGCCGAGCGCTGGCGCGGGCTTGCCGTCCTTATTGAGCGGGAGCGTCCAGGCCGAGTACGTCCCGGCGCCGAGATCGGCGATGAAGGCGAGCGTGCGGGCGTCCGGCGAGAGCGCGAGCCCGGAGCGGCACGAGAAGCGCCGCGTGGTGTGCGGGATCGGCACGATGCGCTCACGTGGCTCGAAGTCCGAGATCGGTCGTAGCACCGGACGGAATGTAGCCAACTTACCGCTCGAGGAGCGCCACCATGTCCTGCGCGTTGGTCACGGCCTTATCGGCGTAGCAATTGTTCATGAGCACGTGCACCTCATCGGCGCCTTCGGCCAGATGCTCGATCTTGCCGAGCCACTCGGAAAGCTCTTCCTTGGAGTACGCGTAGTCGAAACGTTCGGCGGCGCTGATGCCCTTCTTCTTCCAGTTCTCGGCGTTGCGGCCGTGGAACCGCACGATCGCGAGCCGGGCCGAGGTCACTGCCGCCACGGGGGGAACGCTCGATGCGAAGCCCTGCGGCTCGTCGACCGCCACATACGTGAGGTCGTGGTCGGCGAGGAACTTGAGCGTCTCCGCGCGATTCCGTTCGCTCATCCAGGTCTCGTTGCGGAACTCGACCGCGAGGCGGTCGTCGGGCAGGCGCTCGCGGGCATGCAGGATCACGTCCTTGTTCTGATGCGAGATGACGAACCAGTCCGGATACTGCAGCAGCACCGCGCCCAGCTTCCCCGCCTTGCGCAGCGGGTCAAGCGAGATCCAAAAGCGGGCGTGGATCTCGTCCCGGATCTCGGTCGGCAGGTCCTTGGGGTAGAGCCGCTGCTTCGTCTGCAGCTCCATCGGGAGGGTCTCGCGGATCGTCTTCGGCAGCCGCTTCGGATCGATCGGGTGGGTCGTGATGGTCCCGAACGCCTTGAAGTCCATGGTGAAGCCGTCCGGCGTGCGCTCGGACCAGAGCTGTGTCTGCTTCGGATCAGGGAGCGCGTAGTACGCGGCGTCGTTCTCGACGACGGAGAAGTGATCGGCATAGAAGCGCAGCCGCTCGTCGGCCTTCTTCGCGATCTTTTCCGGGTACCAGCCGGACGCGATGAGCGTGGGGTCGGTCCACGAGCACGTGCCGACCTTGATCTTCGGTGGCGCACCCATCAGCTGACGATACGAGTGCCTTAGGGCACTACTCCGCCCGGTCAGGGTAGAGGTTCGGGTCGAGCTCCGACGCCTTCGCGCTGCGCTGCGCCAGCGCGAGCACCGCGACGCCGAAGATGACGATGAAGCCGACGAATGAGTAGATCTGCGCGCGCCCGCTCGAGATGAACGCGAGCGCACCGAGCCCGAGGGTGATCGCGTAGATGAGGAGCACGGCCTGCCGGTGCGAGAGTCCGACGTCCAGCAGCTTGTGGTGAAAGTGGCCCCGGTCCGGCGCGAAGGGCGCCTGACCGGTGAGCATGCGGCGAATGATCACGTAGAACGTGTCGATGATCGGCACGCCGAGCACGAGCAGCGCCGCGGCCACCTTGGCGGTCCCGAAGATGGAGAGCACCGCGAGCATCGTGCCCACGAACGCCACCCCGGTCGTGCCGAGGAACATCTTGGCCGGGTGGAAGTTGAAGACGAGGAAGCCGAAGATCGCGCCGGCGAGGGTGAAGTTCATCCAGGCCACGAACGGCTCGTTCACCGTAGGCAGCAGCGCGGTCGCGCCGAGGGCCAGCGCGGCGATGCCGGCGACGCCGGCGGCGAGACCGTCGAGCCCATCGATGAAGTTGAGGGCGTTGTTCATCCCCACGATCCAGAAGACGGTGAAACCCACGGCGAGAGGTGGGGCGAGGTCGATCAGCCCGTCACCGCGTGGGTCGTTGATGAAGCCGATGCGGATCCCAGCCGCCACGATGACCCCGGAGATCAGGAGGTAACCGAGCATCTGCCAGCGCGCGCGCAGATCGAGCGCGTCGTCGAGCAGGCCGACGGCGAGACCGAGGATCGCCGCGATCGCCGTCAGGGTGAAGCGCGACGTGCGCACCTCTTCGGGGATCAGGAACGGATGCCCGTTGAACCGGTCGATGAGCCAGAACGACAGGATCGTGAGCCCGAACGCTGCGGCGATGCCGAGGCCGCCGATCCGAGGGATCGGCTCGGGGTGCTGGCGGCGGCCGCCAGGGACATCCATAAGCCCGAAGCGGCGCGCGATCGCGCCGACGGCGGGTGTCAAGAGGAGCGCGAGAAGAAAGGCGAGCACGGTCGAGCCGGCGAAGAGCAGCACCGTCGAGTTGCTTGACGCGTTGAAGATCGACGACATCAGCTCGTGCCGAACTGACGATCGCCGGCGTCGCCGAGGCCGGGAACGATGTAGCCCTTCTCGTTCAAGCGCTCGTCGAGCGCAGCAACGTGGATCGGCACATCGGGATGGGCGTCGCTGAGGGCCTGCACGCCCTCGGGGGCCGCGATCAGTCCGACGTACTTCACCCGGCGGGCGCCCCACTTCTTCAGGATGTCGATGGTCGCGACCGACGAGCCGCCCGTGGCGAGCATCGGATCGAGCACGAGGCACACCTGGGCCGTCGCGGCCGAGGGCAGCTTGTTGTAGTACTCGATCGGTCGGAGTGTCCGTTCGTCGCGGAAAAGTCCGATGTGCCACACCTGGGCCTCGGGGATGAGCTGCAGCGCGGCCTCGACCATGCCGATGCCCGCGCGCAGGACGGGGACCAACCCCACCGTTTCGGACAGCCGAACACCCCGGTACGGGGCGAGCGGCGTCCGCACGTCGGCCGGTGCGGTGCCGAGATCGGCCGTCGCTTCATAGAGGACGAGCATGCCGAGCTCGTGGACCAGCCGCCGGAATTCGGGCGGTGGCGTCCGCTCATCCCGAAGGCGTGTGACCTTCTCCCGCACCAGCGGGTGGGTCGAGACGTGAAGCTGGTCGGTCAGGCCCGGGCCGTCTCGCGCGGGTTCCGGCTGATCCCATTGATCCCGCTGATTCCCGGCACGCCGAATCGGCTCGTCAGATCGAGCACCTCGTCGGAGATCTGCTTCGCGATCGTCTCGTCCTTCGCTTCGCGTAGCGCCCGGGCGATGAGCGCGCCGATCCGCTCCATCTCCGGCTCCTTCATCCCGCGCGTCGTGACCGCGGGTGTGCCGATGCGGATCCCCGACGCGGTCCCGGCCTTCTGCGGGTCATACGGGATGGTGTTCTTGTTCACGGTGATGCCGACCGCGTCGAGCAGCTTCTCAGCGGCCTTGCCGGTGAGCTCGACCGGCCGCACATCGACGAGCATCAGATGGTTGTCCGTCCCGCCGGAGACGACGCGCAGGCCGGCCTTCGTGAGCGCGGTCGCGAGCGCCACCGCGTTCGCGCGGATCTGCTTCGCGTAGACCCGGAATTCCGGGGTCGCCGCCTCTTTGAACGCGACGGCCTTGCCGGCGATCACGTGCATCAGCGGTCCACCCTGCGAATACGGGAACACGGCCTTGTTGACGGCCTTCGCGTACTCCTCGGTGCAGAGGATCATGCCGCCGCGCGGCCCACGAAGGGTCTTGTGCGTCGTCGTCGTCACGATCTGGGCATGCTCGACCGGGTTCGGGTGCTCCCCCGCCGCAACGAGGCCCGCGAAATGCGCCATGTCGACCATCAGGAGGGCGCCCGCGCCATCCGCAATGGCCCGAAGCCGCTTGAAGTCGAAGAAGCGCGGATACGCGGTCGCGCCGGCGACGATGAGCTTGGGGTGGTGCTCCTTCGCGAGCGCCTCGATCTGGTCGTAGTCGATCAGCTCGTCCTCGCGCTTCACCCCGTACGGCACGAAGTTGTAGAGCTGTGCCGAGAAATTGACCGGCGATCCGTGCGTGAGGTGGCCTCCCTGGTCGAGGGCCATGCCGAGCACCGTGTCGCCCGGCTTGATGATCGCCGCGTATGCGGCCATGTTCGCCTGGGCACCGGCGTGCGGCTGGACGTTCGCGTGCTGCGCGCCGAACAGCTCCTTCGCGCGCTCGATCGCGAGGGACTCGGCGACGTCCACCCATTCGCACCCGCCGTAATAGCGGTGACCGGGATACCCCTCCGCGTACTTGTTGGTGAGGACGCTCCCGACCGCGTCCATGACGGCCTGGCTCGTGTAGTTCTCCGAGGCGATGAGCTCGATCTTCTCCACCTGCCGGTGGCGCTCACCCTCGATGGCAGCATGGATCTCGGGGTCGATGCGCTCGATCTCGCTCACTTTTTCTTCTCCAGGTCCTCGATCTGCTTCCGTCTGCGCTCGTGCCGTCCACCCTGGACCTCGGCGCCGAGGTACGCGTCGACGATCGCCTTTGCGATCTCGATGCCGATGACCCGCTCGCCCATCGTGAGCAGATTCATGTCGACGTGCTCGACCGCGTCACGGGCGGACCACTCGTGCTCGACGACCGCGGCGCGAACTCCAGCGATCTTGTTCGCGGCGATCGCTGGGCCGATGCCGGAGCCGCAGAGGAAGATCGCCCGGGTGTAGCGACCGGCGGCGACGGCGCGGGCGAGCGGCTCGACGATCAACGGATAGTCATCGTCGGGATCGTTCTCCGGCGAGAGGTCGTCGACCTCGTGACCCTTCAACCGCAGGTGATGGGCGAGCTGATCGCGAAGATCGACGCCCGCGTGATCGGCCGCGATCCCGATCCTCACGAGTAGGTCTCCACACCGAGGAGCGCCTCTTCGAGCTGCGCGCGCGTGATCGAGCCCTCGCGCAGGACAGTGATCTGATCCGTGGTGCAGTCGACGATCGTTGACGACATCGTCCCGCCGGTCGGCCCGCCATCAAGGACGATCGCCACCCGGCCATCGAGCTGCGCGACGACCTCCTGTGCCGTCGTCGAATCGGGCATCCCGGATCGGTTGGCGCTCGTCACGGGCAGACCGCCCCCGCTCGCCGCGATGAGCCGTCGCGCGACGTCGTTCGCGGGGACCCGGAACGCGATGGTGCCGCGGCGCGGCGCCACGAGCACGATCGTGAGCGGGCCGGGCCAGAACCGCGCCGCGAGGGCGCGCGCGGCCGGCGTGACCATCGCGCTCGCTTCGAGGTTGGCCGCGTCGGACAGGAGGATCGGGATGCGCTTGTCCTTCGGCCGATCCTTCGCGATGTAGAGCTTGCGCAGGTGGCCGTGACCGGCGGCGAGGCCATACACCGTGTCGGTCGGGAAGGCGACGAGCTCACCCTTCTCGAGAGCGGTCGCGGCCTCTTCCACCGCCCCAGGCGCGTCCGCCGGCAGGAGGCGGGTCTTCATCGGCCCGATGATAGGCGCGCTCGGCCGGTGTCCCGAACCACCCGTACGACGCGCTCGAGACCGGCGAGGTCGCGGAGTACGTCCACGGTCCCGAGCGACGCGAGCAGCGCGCTCACCGCCGCCACCTGCGGCGGGTCGCACTCGAAGAACGCAGCGCCGTCGGGCGCGAGCACCCGGGGGAGGTCGGCGATCGCGCGCCGGACGAGCGCGAGACCGTCGGCGCCGGCGAACGTCGCGAGGCGCGGCTCGTGCGCGAGCGATGCGCGATCGCCCGTCAGATCGGCGAGCTCGTCCAGGCAGAGGTACGGCAGATTCGCGGCGACCACATCCACACGTTCGGTGATCGGCGCAAGGAGATCCCCGGCCCGGAACTCGACCGTTGCGTGGTTCTCGCCGGCGTTGCTGCGGGCAACGTCGAGCGCGTCTGTCGAGACATCGACGGCGATGACACGGAGCACGGGCTCGCTGACCGCAAGCGCGACAGCGATCGCGCCGGAGCCTGTGCCGAGGTCGACCACAGTGAGCGGACGGCCGCGAGCATGCGCGCGCACCGCGTCCACGAGAAGCTCGGTCTCCGGCCGCGGCACGAGGACCCGCTCGTCTACCGAGAAGCGCAATCCATAGAACTCCTTGTAGCCGCGCAGGTAGGCGACCGGGACACCGGCGCCTCGCCGCTCGATCAGCGCTGCGTAGCGGCGCGCCATGGCCGCATCGAGGGCGACCTCCGGATGCGCGACGATGGCCTCCTTGGGCTGATCGAGCACGTGCGCAAGGAGCACGTCTGCGTCGAGCGCGGGCGTGGACGCGCCCAGCGCGCGGAGGCGCTCCGTGGCCGTCGCTCGAGCCTCGCCGCGGGTGGGCACGTTCGAAGTATCGTCGGGTCGAATGCCGATGGCCCGATCCACATGACCGTCGCTCACCGCGACCTTGGGATCGACACCCGGACGAGGACCGAGACGCTCGACATCACCGCGCAGGTCGTTGACGTTGTCGGGCGGAGCGAGATACGAAGCGGCATCTGTGTGGTGACCATCGCCCACACGACGGCTGGTGTGTTCGTGAACGAGAACGCCGACCCCGACGTGCAGCGAGACGTCCTCGCGACGCTCGCGAAGCAGGTTCCCGACGATGGTGACTATCGGCACGCGGAGGGAAACTCGCCCGGGCACATCAAGTCGATCCTCGTGGGCACAGACGTGACCCTCGCGATCCGCGACGGGAAGCTCGGGCTCGGGCGCTGGCAGGGCATCTACCTCGCTGAGTTCGACGGCCCGCGCCGGCGTCATGTGACCGTGACGCTCATCGGCGACGCGTCGGGCTAAACTCGGCGCTTCTTAGGGGAGGAGCGACCCATCTCGACCCTCACGGTGCCTCGCACGATGACCGTCACCGAAAAGGCGGCTGCCCGCGCCCTGCGCACCGCGCTGTCGCGCGGCGG
>JANXXG010000060.1 GCA_025350745.1 Chloroflexota bacterium
CCTCGCGGACGAGTACCTGGCGCGCGTGCGTGCGATGTCTGCGCTGCCGGCGGACGAAGTGTCGGCGTTCCTCTACATCGCCTCGCGCCTGGTCCTGCTGAAGGCCCGCAGCCTGCTGCCGTCCCTCACGCCGCGCTCGCCCGAGGATGAGCTCGATACCGAGGCGGAGCTCCGGCTCCGGCTCATCGAATACGCCACAACGAAGGATCGGGCCGCGGCCCTGGGGGATCGGATGCGCGCCGGCGAGCGCGCGTTCCACCGCGAGGGGGGCTCGGTCATCCTGCCGCCGAAAGGCGGGGATCCCGACGCGCTCGCTGCCGCGTGGCTCAAGGTGCTCTCGCTGACCCGCCGGACCGAGGAAGAGGTGGAGATCCCCGGCGAGCAGTACTCGGTCGAGCTGCGGACGGCCGAGATCGAAGCTTTCATCGCGGAACGACCCTTCGTGACGTTCGCTACGCTTCTCGGCGACCGGCCAACGCTCGGCTACGCGATCGTGACGTTCATCTCGCTGCTCGACCTGTATCGGCGACTGGTCATCGATATCACCCAGGACGTTCTGTTCGGTGAGATCCGCATCGAGCGAAAGGGCGCACGGATGGAGGAGCTTCCCGAATGACGCGCTCGTCCGTGGCCGCGGCGATCGAGGCGGTCCTGTTCGTCGCCGAGAAGCCCGTCGGCCGCTCGGAGCTCGCGAAGACGATCGGGGCGGGCCACAAGGCGATCACCGAAGGGCTCCTTGAGCTCGAGGAGTGGTACCGGGGCACCGGCCTCCGGCTGCAGCACGAGGCCGATGACTGGCAGATCGTGACGGCACCGGAGCAGGCACCGTTCGTCGCGGCCTACCTCGGCGCCGATCGCCTCCGCCTCTCGGGTGCGGCGCTCGAGACCCTGTCGGTCGTCGCATACCGCCAGCCGGTGACCCGAGCCGAGGTCGAGTCGATCCGCGGGGTGAACTGCGATCAGACCATCTACACGCTCATGCAGCGCCGGCTGATCGAGGAGCTCGGCCGCCGCGAAGCTCCCGGCAGCCCGTTCGAGTACGGCACCACCTGGGAGTTCCTCGAATGCTTCGGGCTCACGTCCCTCGACGCACTTCCGACCGTGCTGTCGCCCGACGGCGTTCGGAGCGGCGACCCGGTGTCGGCCGAGTGAACGGGCGCACGCCGCCGCAGCGTTCCGCGGCGCGACCGCGGCCCGTGCCCACCGGTGCGGTGGCCCGACCGACGCGCGGCCCGGGCCGGGCGCTCTCGACCGGACCCGGACGCGGACCGGCCCGGGGACCGAGTCGTGCGCCGGTGCGGCCGAGCCGACCGTTGTTCGCCGCGCCGACGCCCCGTCCTTCGCCCGGGTGGCCGCGTCGAACTTTGCCTGCCGCGGCCGTGCCCCATTCAAAGGATCGGCCGGTCCAGCGCCGTGAACGCAGGACCGCGGCTCGGGTGCCCGATCGCAACCCCCGGCCGAGCCGCACGGCGTCCGCGACCAGGCCGGTCGTCGCGCCGGCCAAGGGCACCGCGAAGGTCCACAAGATCCTCGCCGAACGCGGGGTCGCGTCGCGCCGCCACGCCGAGGAGCTCATCGCCGCGGGCCGGGTGACCAGTCGCGGCCGGCCGGTGCGGATCGGCGATCGGCTCATGCCCGAGGCCCCGGTCGAGGTCGACGGCACCGCCGCGGCGACCGCGGTCGCGCACCGCTACGTGATGCTGAACAAACCGACCGGCGTCGTCTCGACGGCACGCGACGAGCGCGGCCGCGCCACGGTCGTCGCGCTTGTCGGCGCGCGCGAGCGCCTGTACCCGGTCGGCCGGCTGGACTCTGACTCCGAGGGCCTACTGCTGCTTACGAACGACGGCGCGTGGGCCGAGCGGGTCCTCCATCCCCGGTTCGGACATGAGCGCGAGTACGAGGTCGACGTCGAGCCGGAGCCGACGAGCGCGCAGCTGTCGGCGCTCGGGCGTGGTGTGGATCTCGAGGAGGGCCGAGGCGAGCTCTTCGGCCTCCGTGTCGTCGGGAACGGACGCGTTCGCCTTGTGCTGCGGACCGGATGGAAGCGTCAGGTGCGCCGGATGTTCGCAGCTGTCGGTCTTCGCGTGACGCGGTTGCGGCGCGTGCGGATGGGTCCATTGATGCTCGGCTCCCTCGCTCCCGGAAAATGGCGCGAGCTGACCGCGCGCGAAGTGCGCGAGCTGAATGTCCACATCGCCTCGCAGCCCGGCAAAGCCACACGCAAGGGGAAGCGCTGATGGCCATGCCCCGGACCATCGCGATCGACGGGCCGGCCGGCGCCGGAAAGAGCACCATCGGCGCGCTCGTCGCCGAGCGGCTGGGCTACCTCTACCTGGATACCGGCGCGATGTACCGCGCCGTCGCGCTCGCCGCGCAGCGGAAGACGATCGACCCCGACGACGCGGCGAGGCTGGCCGCGCTCGCCGGCAGCGTGCGTATCACCATCGGCCCGCCGACCACGCAGGACGGGCGCGCGTACACGGTGCTGCTCGACGGGAGCGACGTGACGTGGGAGATCCGTTCGGCCGAGATAGACCGGATCGTCTCGCAGGTCGCGCGCGTATCGGGCGTCCGCGATGCCATGGTCGCGCAGCAGCGCGCGCTCGCCAGAAAAGGGCGGGTCGTCATGGTGGGGCGCGACATCGGGACGGTCGTCCTGCCCAATGCGGAAAAGAAGATCTTCCTCACCGCGTCCGCCGGCGAGCGCGCCCGCCGTCGCGAGGAGGAGCTCGCCTCGCGGGGCGAGCGCCGGCCGCGGCAGGATCTGCTCAATGAGATCCTGCGTCGCGACCGCCTCGACACGGAGCGCGAGGTCTCGCCGCTCAAAGCCGCGGACGACGCGGTCGTCGTGCAGACCGACGGGCTCTCGGTCAAAGAGGCCCTTGAACGGGTCCTCGGGGCGATCTCCCCACGGAGCTGATCCGCGTGCTCGGCGGCCCGACCTGGCCGCAGTCGCGCCTGTGGGTGTGGCAGCTTCTCTTCCCGCCGGTCCGGTTCTTCGGACGGGCGCTCTACCGGATGCGGCTCGTGGATGGCCACAACGTCCCGCAGCACGGGCCATACATCGTCGTCGCGAACCACGTCGACTGGAAGGACCCGCCGGTCATCGAGCTGTCCTTCGGCGTGTGCATTCGGTTCATGGCGAAGATCGAGGCGTTCCGGGTGTTCTTTGTCGGCGGCCTCATGCGCGGCAAGGGCTGTTTCCCCGTGCGCCGCGGCGAGGGCGACCGTCGCGCCGTGATGACGAGTCTGCAGGTGCTGCGGGTCGGCAACCCGCTGGGCTTCTTTCCCGAGGGCACCAGGAGCCGCGACGGGGCCATGCAGGCCGCCCATCCGGGCATCGCCTTCCTCGCCAGGCGCTCGGGCGCTCCGATCCTTCCGGTCGGCATCACCGGCACAGCCACCGCGCGGATGCTGCGATCGGATATCCGCGTGACCGTGGGCCCGCCGTTCTTGTTCGAAGAGCTCGACCTTTCGCCTGACGCGACCGAGCAAGAGGGCGCTGACGCGATCATGCGACGTGTCGCGGCGCTCCTGCCACCAAAGATGCGCGGGTATTACTCGTAGCGGTAGATCGCATCAACTGGCCCGTACACTTGGTCGATGGAAGTCCTCCTCGCGCGCGAGAACGGGTTCTGTTTCGGGGTCAAAAAGGCGGTCGAGCTGACCGAGGCTGCGGCCGAATCGGGCCGTCCGGTCTTCAACCTCGGGCAGGTGGTCCACAACCCCAAGATCAGCGAGCGGCTCGCCGCGCGCGGCGTCAAAGTG
>JANXXG010000061.1 GCA_025350745.1 Chloroflexota bacterium
GGCGGGCGGTGTGGCGGTCGGAGCCACGACCGGCAGCGCCACGGGCGCTGGGGTCGCGGTCGGTGTCGCGGTCGGTGTCGCGGTCGGTGCCGTTGTCGGCGCGACCGTCGGGGTGACGGCGGTCGGCGCTGGTGCCGCCGCGGCGAGGGCGGAGCTGACCGTTGCCTGGCATCTCACCAGAGCGCCACCGCCATTGGCGGAGCCGTTGCATTGGTCGACATTGATCGGAAGTACTGACGTCGTTGTCGAGCTCGTCGTGACCGTGCACACGAACCCAACGCTCGTGCCTCCGTTGCCGGAGCCGTTGCACTGTCCAACGGTCGCCGCAGTGACCGACGTGACGCCGGGCGTGTTGACGGGGGTGCAGGTCCCGGGTGCACCGGTGCCGGTGATCACCGAACCAATGCACTGGTAGACGCTTGCGGGCGTCGGAGCCTGGGCGAGCGCGCCGGTGAAGTTGTTGGTGATGTTGACCGTGCAGATCATGACGCCGCCGCCGCCGTTAGAAATGCCGTCGCATTGCGTGATCTGGGTGACCGGCGTCGCAGAGGTCGTCGTCGTGGTGGTGCAGGTCCCGGCACCGGCTCCGATCGGGCCGGCCGCGCCGACACACTGCGTGACGGTGATCGTGGACGGCGCGGCCGCGGCGCCGCTGCTCGTCACGTTGTTGACGACCGTGACCGTGCAGGCGAGGCCCTGACCGCCCACGTTGCTCGCCGCGTCGTTGTTGCATTGACTCACCGGCGCGCTGAGCGGCGCCGCGCTGATCTGCGCACCACTTTGCGCGAGGGAGCCGATCATGAGCAGAGCCATCGCGAGGATCCCCGTGATCCGGACCACTGTCTTTGACTTCATCATTGTTGCCGCCGTCCATTTCGTCCGAGACGTTCCGTCACGGCTCATCGCTATCAAGCACGCTTGGTGCCACGCTCGCTGGAGCCCATTTTCGTTCGTCGGTCTGAGGCGCAGCGGCATGACCGAGCCGTCACGCCCGGGATGACCGAACCGTCATCCGGCGCGGCCCCGATCAATGCGCCGCGGCGGGCAAGCGGACGATGAAGTCGTCGAGGGTCTCGCCCAAGGCAGCACGGAAGGCATCCTCGAGGGACGCGCCATGCCCGACCGCCTCGAGCAGCCCGGTGACGCCGGCACGATCGACGCGCCGCTCGATCGCGAGCACCGCCTCGGCCGCGACCCCATACGCGCGGCCACCGAAGGCCGTGTTCACCGTTTGCCAGTCCCGCCGGTCGGTGAAGACCGATAACGCCCGCGGGTCCGTCCGCAGCGACGCGAGCGCCGATGCACGGGCGGGATCGGTCACCGCGGCATCGATCGCCGACACGCGGGTCGCCAATCCCTCGTCGAGCCAGTTAGCGACACCGTCGCCGGCAAGCTGGTGGATGAGCACGTGCGTCAGCTCGTGGCGGTAGACCACCGCCCGGCTGCTGGTGACGATGCCCTCTCCGTTGATCGCCACCGCATCCGATCCGGTGAGGAGCACCCCGAGCAGCTGTTGCGACATCCGGCCGGCGAGCGCGGCATCGACGCCGAAGTGGCGCTGGAGCGCGATGCTGAATGACTGCTGGGACGTGAACAGGAACACTGCCGGCGGCTGTTGGAAGGAGCGTCCGAAGTACTCCTCGACGGCGGCGCCGTCGATCGCGACGAGCCGCAGCGCTTCATCGACGATCGGGCGGGAGATCCCGACCTCCGCCCACAGCTGCACGCCGCCGGCGATCGTGCGACGGAAGTCCGCCCCCAGGCGCTGTCGCAGCTGGGCCAGCGCGATGTCGCGCTGCAGCGCCGCGGTCGATGCGCCGCTCGCGGGAACCACCAGGCAGAAGTCGGGAGCCTCCCCTGCCTCGATCTGGGCGCAGGCATCCTGCCGGCGCACGAGCATCTCCCCCCGGTCCGACGGGCCCGGTGTCGGAAGGGACAGACAGAAGGACGGCGCCGGCGCCGCGGGCCCACCACACGGCGAGAGCGCGTCCATCGCGGCCTGCGCCGTGGATTCACCGCCGCCCTGCCGGGGAGCCAGGAACACCAGGACCGCGAACAGGGTGATGAACAGCGCGGCGAACGGGGCGAGACGCCGCACGGTCAGGAGCTCTGGGGCTCGATGAGCAGGTAGATACCGACCCCGACGAGCACGACCGGGACCAGGAACGGCTCGATCAGCGCGGGGATCGGAGACCACCCGGTGACCAACCGCGCGGCCGAGACGGCGCCGAGGACCGCCGCCGGGACCAGGGGCCAGCGCCGGTCAGGAGCCAGACCGAACGCGACCAGGAACCCAAGGGCGATGACCCCGACGAACGTGGGTGCGGCCGCCTCCGGCCGCAGCGCGATCCAGGTCGGAAGCAGCAGCGCGACACCGAACGAGGTGAGCGTGACCATCGGGATGAGGTACACGTACTGATGACCTCGAACATACGAGATGAGGAACGCCCCGCCCATCGCGACGAACAGGTACGACGCGGCATTCGGGACCCCGAGCGGCTGGAGGATGAACGGGATCCCCATCGCGACCACCACGAGCCCGCCGAGCACGCCGCGTGGCCGTCGCGCGGTCGCGACCGGGGCGGCGGGAGCCGCCGTGGGAGCCGCTGTGGGAGCCGCGACGATCGTGGTGCCGCGACCCAGCTGCCGGGCGATCTCCGCGCGAAGGGCACTCGCCTTGATCGGCTTGAACAGATACGCATCGAACCCCGCCGCGAGCCCGCGCTGGCGATGGCTGTCCTCGGTCAGCGAGCTGAGCGCGACCAGGACAGTGCGGCTGCCGGCCAGGCGGACCTGCTGGGCCAGGACGATCCCATCGAGGTCAGGTAGCAGGATCTCTGACAGGACGAGATCGAATGGCCCATCGATAACGCGATCGCGACCGGCCACCCCACTGGATTCGAGAAAGACCTCATGGCCGTCCTCCGAGAGGACCTCCGCCAACAGATCGCGGGTCGGCCCGTCGCTCTAGATGATGAGGATGCGAGAGCCGCGGGACCCGGGCGTGCTCAGAGGATCGCGGCGGCCTGCGGTGCCTTTCCGCGGGTCGGCGCGCTGTGCTGATCGTCGTCGCCGCGCCAC
>JANXXG010000361.1 GCA_025350745.1 Chloroflexota bacterium
CGACCTGCGGCCCCGTCGGCAGTCGGACCTTCAACCAGTCGGGCCGCGAGCGGTCGATCGGAACCCGCTCGTTGGCGATGCTCCGGCCGCGCGAACGCGGCCGCTCGATCTCGCCGGGCATGTCGAAGGTGATCGGGACGAGCTCGGCCACTACGAGAGCGCGACGTTCGCGGGATCGACGCCCTGGATCCAGGCCTTCACGTCCGTGAGGAACCCTGCGGCCGTTGCTCCATCCATGATCCGATGGTCGAAGGACATCACGACGTTGCCCATGGTCCGAATGCCGATGGTGTCGTCATCAAGCGCGACGACCCGCTTCCCGATGGCCTCGGTCGTCATGATCGCCGCCTGCCCGGGATTCACGATCGGGTAGCTGAGGTACGTGCCCAGGGTCCCGCCATTGTTCACCGTGAACGTGCCGCCCTCGAAGTCCTGGATCGTGAGCTTCTTGCCACGGGCGCGGGTCGCGAGGTCGCGCACCGCGCGCGCGATCCCGGTGATCGACAGCTCGTCGGCGTTCTTGATGACCGGCACGACGAGGCCTTCCTCGCCCAGCGAGATCGCGATCCCGATGTTGATGGCCCGGACCTTCAAGATGCCCTGGTCGGTCCATTTCGCGTTCACGAGGGGGTGGCGACGCAGCGCGATGGTGACGGCCTTGATCGCGAACGGCAAGTACGTGAGCTCATACCCCTCGCGGGTCTTGAACGTCTCCCGCACCGAATCGCGGAACTTCGCCACGTGGGTCCAGTCGATCTCCATCATCGCGGCGGCATGCGGGATCGTCGTCTTCGAGAGGACCATCGCGTTCGCGATCGCCTTCCGCATCTGCGTGAGCGGCACGGTCTCGTCGCCGGCCATTGCCTGCGGCATCTCCGGCTGGACCGCCGCCGCAGCCCGTGGCGCCTGCTGCCGCCCCTGCGCGGGTGGCTGGGCGATGAACTGCTCGACGTCCTGGCGCGTGACGCGTCCATTGAGGCCGGTGCCCTGCACCCGGTCGAGGTCGACACCGTGTTCGGTCGCGAGTCGCCGTACGACGGGCGTCGCTCTGATGTCCCCATTCGACGACGGCGCGGGAGCGACCGAGGACGGGGACGACCCTTGAGGAGAAGCTGACGGGGCGGCCGCCGGCGATTGACGCGGTGCCTGCGTCGGCGGGGCCGCCTGCGTCGGCGGCAGTTGAGGCGCCGCCGGAACGTCAGAGCTTGCGGCCGCGCGAGCCGGAGGCGTCGCCGAGTTTGCCGCCGCCGCAGGCGACCCCGCCGCAGCCGCCACATCCGGCGGCTCAGCCGCAGCATCAGAGGTCTCGAACGTCGCCAGCAACGTGCCGATCGGGACGGTATCGCCCTCTTTGACCTTGACGTCCTTCAAGGTGCCGGCGACCGGCGACGGGATCTCGGTATTCACCTTGTCCGTCTGGACCTCGACCAGCAGGTCGTACTTCGCGACCACCTCGCCGGGCTGCTTCAGCCACTTGCCTATCGTGCCTTCCGTGACCGACTCGCCCAGCTTGGGCATCTTCAGCTCAAACACGCTCATCTCAATACGCCGCCAATTCCCGCATCTTCATAGCGATATTGTCCGCGTTCGGCAGGAACGCGTCTTCCTGGATCTTGTTGAACGGCGTGGCCGGCGATTCCGGCCCTGCCAGGCGCATCACCGGAGCGTCCAGAGAATCGAACGCCTCCTCGGCGATCATCGCGCAGATCTCGGCGCCCGCACCGAACATCCGGTTGTCCTCGTACACGACCAGACACTTCCCGGTCTTGCGCGCTTCCGTGAGGATCGTGTCGGCGTCCAGGGGCCGAAGGCTCCGGACGTCGACGACGTCGACGGAGAGGCCCTCACCGGAGAGCACGTCCGCCGCCTCGAGGCAGCGATGGAGCATCAGCCCATACGCGTAGACGGTGATATCGGTCCCGGCACGCTTCACATCGGCCGGACCGAGGGGGATCGTGAAGTCACCGTCGGGGACGTCACCCTTCACGGCGCGATAGGTGGCCTTGTGCTCGAGGAAGATGACCGGATCGGGATCGCGGATCGCGGATCGCAGCATTCCGGTGATGTCCTTCGGGGTGCTCGGTACGACGACCTTGAGCCCGGGCACGTGCGCGTAGAAGGCCTCGAGCGATTGTGAGTGATAGAGGGCACCGTGCACCCCGGCACCCCACGGCATCCGGATGACGATGGGGACATTCCACTGACCGTTCGACCGGTAGCGGATCCGCGCCGCCTCGTCGACGATCTGTTCGAAGGCCGGCGTGCTGAAGTCGGCGAACTGCATCTCGGCGATGGGAATGAGACCGGCGATCGCGGCGCCGATCGCGACGCCGACGATGTTCGATTCGGCGAGCGGCATATCGATGACCCGGTCCGCGCCGAACTCTTCGATGAACCCTTCCGTTGCACGGAACACCCCACCCCGAACGCCGACGTCCTCGCCAAGGATGATGATCCGCTCGTCACGACGGAGCTCGTCACGAAGGGTGTCGTGGACCGCCTGGATGTTGCTCTTCTCCACTGCTCGTTTCAGCCTAGGCGCAGGTCGGGGAACTCGCGGGGCCGGCGCTCGCGCATGATGGCGTAGGCCGCCTCGACGATCTGCTCGCGGTTCGGCTTCGCGAAGTAGTCGCCGTCGACGCCAACGGGCGCGCGATGCTCCGCCGACGCGAGCGTCCGCGGCGCCGCGTCGAGATGATCGAATCCGTGTTGGACCTCCAGAGCCTCGCGGAGGATGAACGCCGATGCGCCGCCAGGCACGTCCTCGTCGACGACGAGCAAGGCGTTCGTCTTCCGGAGCGACGTGGCGATCGAGCCGCGCAGGTCGAACGGGTTCAGGGTCTGCACATCGATGATCTCGACGTCGATCCCCATCGAGCTGAGCGTCTGGGCGGCCTCGAGCGCGATGCGGACGAGTGCGCCGTACGTGACGAGCGTGAGATCGCTCCCCGCCCGGACCGTCTCGGTGACGCCAAGGGGAAGACGGAACTCGCCGAGGTTGTCGGGCACCCGCTCCTTCAGGCGATAGCCGTTCAGGACCTCGATGACGATGGCCGGATTGTCCCCGCGGAACAACGTGTTGTAGAAGCCCGCGGCCTGCACCATGTTCCGCGGCACGGCGACGTAGATACCACGGAGCGCGTTCAACACCACCGACATCGGCGATCCGGTGTGCCAGATCCCCTGCAGGCGATGACCCTTCGTCCGGATGATGACGGGCGCCTTCTGGCCGCCCGCCGTGCGGTAATGGAGCGTCGCGAGGTCGTCGCTCGCGAGCTCGAGGGCGTACAGCAGATAGTCCAGATACTGGATGTCCACGATCGGCCGCAGTCCCCGCAGGGCCGCGCCGATGCCCTGGCCGAGGATGGTGGCTTCGCGGATCCCGGTGTCGGTGAACCGCGCGTCGCCGTACTTCGCCTGCAGCCCTTCGAAGACGAGGTTCACGTCACCCAGCCGACCGACGTCCTCCCCCATCACGAACAGCCGTCGATCGCGGGCGAAATTGAGGTCGAAGTTCCGTAGCAGCACGATGCGTCCGTCCACCGTCTCGGAGCGATCCGAGTACGTCGCCGCGATCGGTGACACCTTGAGCGGCGAGTCCGGCGACGTGCTGTACAGGTGCGATGCGTAACGCTCCCGATTGCGGTCGGCGTAGTCGGTCGCGAACGCCCGCAACGCGCCCGCCCCGGCACCCTCCCGGCCGCGAAGCACGTACAGCGCGCGACGGACCGCGGATTGGACGACCCGGCGGCTCACCTCCAGCGGGTCCGCAAGCTCCGCGACGACCTCCGCGAGGCGGGCGTCCGGCGATTCCTGCTGCGCGCGCTCCAGGAGGCCGCGTGCGCGATCGAGCTCGGCTCGGATCGGGCCGAGGTAGGCGTCCCACGCCGCGACACGCGCGGACTCCACGGCTTTGCGATCCTCGTCCTCGAAGGCGTCGAGCTCCGCCGCGCTCGCGATGCGTTCACCGAGCATCCACTCGCGCATCTTCGCGATCGGATCGCCGGAGGTCTCGAACGCGAGGCGCTCCTTGGTCTTGTAACGCTCGTGCGAGCCGCTGGTGGAGTGTCCCTGCGGTTGGGTCATTTCGGTCACGTGCACGAGCGCCGGTCGCTGCTCGCGACGGACCTCCTCGGCCACCTCGACGTACGCGTCGACGAGCGCGGGGTAGTCCCAGCCCTTGACCACGCGGATCTCGAATCCGGCCGCGCCCGGCCCCCGCTGGAATCCCGCGAGCGCGCTCGAGATCGAGCTCTTGGTGGTCTGCAGCTCGTTCGGGACCGAAATGCCGTAGCCGTCGTCCCACACGGAGATCAGCAGGGGAATCTGGAGCACGCCTGCAGCGTTCACGGTCTCCCAGAACAAGCCTTCGCTCGTGCCGGCGTTCCCGATGGTGGCGAAGGTGATCTCCTCGCCCCGGACCGTGAACCCGGGCGCGGCTTCGCGCAACGCGGGATCGGCGCGGTAGAGCTTCGAGGCGTAGGCGAGGCCGAGGGCTCGCGGCATGTGCGCGGCCACAGGCGACAGATCAGACGCCGACTGCATCGACTCCGCGAGGTTGGCCCACCGGCCATCAGGCCCAACAAGCCGCGTCGCGAAGTGGCTCACCATCTGGCGACCGGCGGATGACGGCTCGGCGGCGGGGTCGGTGTTCGTATAGAGCTGAGCGAAGAACTTCGGCAGATCGGACATCCCGGTCGCGAACATGAACGTCTGGTCGCGGTAGTAGCCGGTCCTCCAGTCTCCTTTCCGGAATACCCGGGCCATCGCGAGCTGGGCGACCTCCTTGCCGTCACCGAAGATCCCGAAGGGCGCCTTACCCGTCAGGACCTC